>CBFGWQ010000141.1:0-10387 GCA_965652575.1 uncultured Arenibacter sp.
GATTCCCATTTTTTTGTGTAACTTTAAAAAAAGTTGCCTTGGGCCATGCTAAAAATAAAGAAGGAATCGGATACCACATATACCTTTAGTCTGCAATCGGAAAGCGGACAGACACTTCTGAACAGTATCCCCTTCAACAATAGGGAGGAAATGGACACGACCATTGCCAATCTTAAGGTACTGATTGGTCAGTCTTCGGTTTTTGAACGCAAGACCGACTATAACGGTAAATTTTTATTTACCCTTAAGAACGGTGAAGGTAAAATTTTGGGCAACTCTATGCTCTACAGTTCCGAAGCCGGAATGGAAAATGGTATAAAAAACCTTAAAACCAGTATTTCCCTGCTGCCTGATGCCATTGATCTATAATTTTGAAAGGATTTCCAAAAAGGCCCCATGCTTTTCATTGGTGTAATCCATATGGGTCACAATGCGTAGCTTATTTTGGCCCATCCCGATGATCTGGACATTCCTTTTGTTCAATCTGTCCATAAAATCATCAGGGGACATCCGGTTTTCGTCCATTTCAAAAATAACAATATTGGTTTCCGTAGGTTCCACCTTTTTAATATAGGGCAAGCTGTTTAGTACTTCACTTATTTCCTTGGCCTTTTTATGATCTTCCGCCAACCTTTCCCTATTGTTTTCCAAGGCATAAATTCCGGCGGCCGCAAGGTACCCGGCCTGTCTCATCCCACCTCCAAGAACCTTCCTTATCCTAAGTGCTTTCTGAATATGCCCCTTGTTCCCCAACAAAACCGAACCTACGGGGCATCCCAACCCCTTGCTCAAACAAACACTTATGGTATGGAACAACGCCCCGTAATCCGAAGCCGATTCATTTTTGGCAATTAGGGCATTCCAGAGCCGGGCACCGTCCAAATGATATTTTAGATGATGTTCGTCACAAACCTTTCCAATGGATCTTAGTTCCTCAAGATCCCAACAGGCACCCCCGCCCTTATTGGTCGTATTTTCAATACAGACCAACGAGGTTAATGGACTATGATAAAAGTCGGGCGGGTTTATTGCTTCCTCCACTTGGGCAGCCGTCATCATTCCCCTATGGCCATCCACCAGTCTACAGGAAACACCACTATTAAAACTTACCCCTCCCCCTTCATAATTATAAATATGTGCGTACTTATCACAAATCAATTGTTCCCCGGGTCGGGTATGGATTTTAATAGCTGTTTGATTGGCCATGGTACCACTTGGAAAAAACAGGGCGCCTTCCATTCCGAACAAATTCGCCATCATTTCCTCCAGTCTGTTGACAGAGGGATCATCTTTAAAAACATCATCGCCTACTTTGGCCTGCATCATGGCATGCAACATTGCCGGAGTAGGTTGTGTAACGGTATCGCTAATAAGATTTATCTGCATAAAGATTAAAAATTAGAATAAAAAAAACAGGCAGTTTTGATATACAGGGTCGCCAAATTTATGCAAAACGAATATAACATTTCCAAGAAGGAAAATTTATACTCCCAATAAATAACATTCGATAATATTTTCCTATGGTTTTTCAACAATAGATAATTCTCTTGGCAAATTAAATCGATAATTCCCTATAGTGCTGCGAATGGGTTATCTTCAAAGAAAATAGGCGTATGAACTCGGACGCAAACAAAACCATATTTTCATCCTACAACAAAAATGCCCATCTTTTTGATGAAGTCTTTGATTCCAATGGAGTTGCCAAAAATGTATATCAAAAATTATTGGAATTGTATGGAAATCATTCCATACAGGATTATGTACAATTGAACAACAAAGCGAAAGCCTCTTTTTTCAACCAAGGGATCACTTTTCAGGTCTATGACAATAAAATGACCCAAGAAAAAATATTTCCTTTTGATCTTTTTCCCAGAATTATAGACGAGGGGGAATGGGAAATTATTGAAAAGGGCGCCATTCAGCGTAGTAAGGCCCTGAACCTGTTTTTATGGGACATTTATCACGATAAAAAAATAATCAAGGATGGGATAGTCCCATTGGACCTGATAAGTTCTTCCGCCAACTATCTACATCAAATGATAGGTGTGGACCCACCCGGAGGCATTTACAACCACATTTCGGGCACCGATATCATTAAACACTCCGATGGCAACTATTATGTACTTGAGGACAACATTAGGTGTCCCTCCGGCGTAAGCTATGTTATCTGTAATCGCACCGCTTTAAAAAGGGCTCTTTTTGGAGTTTTTAACCATTACAAAACCCATTCGGTAACCAATTACGCCGAAAACCTATTGGAGATTCTGGAAAGCGTAAAACCAAAAGGTGTGGATATTCCAAATTGTGTGGTACTGACCCCTGGCATGTACAATTCTGCCTTTTACGAACATTCCTATCTTGCAAAGGCCATGGGCGTAGAATTGGTAGAGGGCAGGGATTTGTTCGTTGAGAACGATTTTGTATATATGAAGACTATTCGCGGCCCTATAAAAGTTGATGTAATTTACCGTCGGGTAGATGATCTGTACATAGACCCATTGGAGTTCAAACCCGATTCGACCTTGGGGGTACCCGGTCTTTTTGTGGCTTACAGAAAAGGCAATGTCTGCTTGGCCAATGCACCCGGAACAGGTGTGGCCGATGATAAGGCCATATATACCTATATGCCACAGATCATTAAATATTATTTGGACGAGACCCCGATACTGAACAATGTACATACCTACCACTGCAGCAGACCGGACGAGCTTAACTATGTTTTGGAGCATATACATGAGCTGGTAATAAAACCTGTGGACGAAGCAGGTGGTTATGGTATTTCCATTGGCAACCGGCTCACCAAGGATGAAATAAAGGTAGTGCAGCAAGAGATTAAACAAAACCCAAGAAAATATATTGCGCAACCCATCATGTCCTTATCCGTGCATCCCACATATATAGACGACAGTGAATCTTTTGAACAACGACATGTAGACCTCAGAACCTTTACCCTTTTGGGTAATGAAAAGGAATTTGTACTTAAGGGAGGCCTCTCCAGGGTAGCGCTGAAAAGAGGGAACCTAATTGTAAATTCCTCACAGGGAGGAGGATCCAAAGATACCTGGGTATTAAAAAAATAAATCAATCCTATGTTAGCTAGAGTCGCCAATAATCTTTTTTGGATGGGGCGTTACATTGAACGTGCCGAACATGTAGCCAGATATCTCAACGTAAATTACTTCTCGTCCTTGGATGCTCCCAACGAGTTGTCCCAGTCCAGACAGTTTGTGCTTAGGTCCATGATGTTCCTGGTAGGGGAACCCATAGGGGACGATTCCATTGAACTAAAGGAAGAAGACATCCTTTACAATATTGGTCTCGACCCGCTCCAACCCTATTCTGTCATCCACAATGTAAAAAGTGCCCGGGAGAACGCCAATAGCGCCAGGGACCTTATCTCGACGGAACTATACGAAGCCATTAACAAATTCTATCATTTTGTAATCAATTATTCGGTAGCGGATTTTACTAAAAAAGGGTTGTACGATTTTACCGTAAATGTCACAGAAATGACGGCCATATTAAGGGGTAAGATTCGGGGTACCCTTTTACACGATGAGGTATACGCCATTATCATGCTCGGAATAAATCTGGAAAGGGCCACCCAGGTGATCCGCATCATCAATGCCAAATACAATGATGCAATAAAGGCCAAGGGCAGTTATGGAAACCTAATAGGACATAGTTTTGAATGGATCACATTGCTAAAGTGTGTGGAATCTTATGATATGATGCGCAGGCATTATAAAAAAACACCTACGAGCATCTCTACCTTGGAGTTTTTGATATTGAATCCCGATTGTCCCAGATCGGTCATCAACAGTATCAACCAGGTCCACAAGCATATTAAGGTATTGGATGAATCCAAAGCACCAAACAAAAATTCCACTGCCTTTTTAATAAGCAAGGTTAAAGGGGAGTACGAATTTAAATTTGCAGAGGAAATTGAAGAGGACATTCAAGGGTTCATTGAAAAAATTCTAAATAATCTGGTACAGATCAGCCTTAAAATGGAAAATGAGTTTTTTAACTATTGATATAAAATCAATGCCCTACATTTGCCCTAAGAACTACTTGAAATGTCTTTTGAATATTCCATTACCTATAATGCCGAAAATGAGTACGAAAATCCGGTGGAAAATGCTTCCTGGCAATTTCTAATTGTACCGGAAAACAATGGTACGCAAGAATTGATACGTGTAGACATTAAAAATTCATTGGGTGCCAAAAACGAGATTTCGGAAAATGGCTATGGTTTTCGGACCATTAGGGTCAATACCCGGGAGAAATTCCAAAAATTAAATTTCAAGGCCACTTTCAAACTAAAAAAAATAAGCAACAATCCTTTCGGGCAAGTGCCCGTCTTCAATATTCCCAGTAACTACGAACTTGTCCAAAGTTTGGATTTCAAGGTAGATTTTGAGCCCTTTTTGGGCCAAAGCAAATTCACCACTTTGCCCCAAAGTTCTAAAGATCTATTTGTTTTTGATCCTACCCAAAGTATATTCGATAATCTTCAAAAATTAAATTTATGGGTCTACCGGTTCATAAAATTCACCACCGGGGCAACCCATGTCAATACCCTCTTAAAGGAAATAATTGAAAATCCAAAAGGTGTTTGTCAAGATTTTACACATTTATTCTGTGCCTTGGCCAGGAACAATAAGATTCCGGCCCGCTATGTTTCCGGATATTTACACCAGGGAAACGGCTACTTTGGAGACTCGCAGATGCATGCTTGGGCGGAAGCCTATGTTCCCCAGATGGGGTGGGTAGGTTTTGACCCTGCCAACAATTTATTGGCAGATGACAACCACATTAAAGTAGCCCATGGCAAGGACTTTAATGACTGTTCCCCTCTAAAAGGGGTAGTTTTCTCACGTGGGACCAATAAGACCTCCCATACAGTGGAAGTACAGGCCCAACAATAAATAACATTGGCCATTTGCTACATAATCAAAAAAAAGAATCCTATTTTTGGCGAAAATAAAATAGCATATGATAACTACGGACCATTATAAGAGTCTCATTGATCGCCTTGGTGCGTTAAGGAGGTATCTTTGACATAGATGCCAAGCTTGTAGAAATTGAAAACGAGGAAGAAAAGACCTTGGCCCCGGATTTTTGGAACCATCCCCAAGAGGCACAAGAGCAGATGAAGTTAATTCAGTCCAAAAAACAATGGGTAGATGACTTTAACAATGCAAAAAGCCTAGTAGCGGATCTTGAGATTTTCCTTGAATTTCAGAAAGAGGGTGAAATGTCCGAGGCCGATGTTGAGGAACATTACGATAGGACCATTGAAGCCCTGGAGAAATTGGAATTTAAGAACATGCTCTCGGCGGAAGGGGATGAACTTACGGCCATACTCCAAATAACGGCAGGTGCCGGTGGTACCGAAAGCTGTGATTGGGCATCCATGCTCATGAGGATGTACATAATGTGGAGCGAAAAAAATGGATATAAGGTAAAAGAGCTCAATTATCAGGACGGGGATGTTGCAGGGATAAAAACCGTAACCCTGGAAATTGAGGGCGATTATGGCTTTGGATGGCTCAAGGGAGAGAACGGGGTACACAGGTTGGTACGTATTTCCCCTTTCGACAGTAATGCAAAGCGGCATACCTCCTTTGCCTCCGTTTACGTATACCCTTTAGTGGACGACAGTATCGAAATCGATATAAATCCGGCAGACGTGGAGATTACCACTGCCAGATCCAGTGGCGCCGGGGGACAGAACGTCAACAAAGTGGAAACCAAAGTACAATTGACCCACAAACCCTCCGGAATTCAGATTTCATGTTCTGACTCAAGATCGCAGCACGACAATAGGGCAACCGCCTTAAAAATGCTCAAATCCCAATTATATGAAATTGAATTGCGGAAGAAAATGGAAGCCAGGCAGGAAATCGAGTCCTCCAAAATGAAAATTGAATGGGGATCACAGATCAGAAATTATGTAATGCACCCCTACAAATTAGTGAAGGACGTGCGTACGGGTGAAGAAACGGGCAACATTGAGGCGGTAATGGACGGCAATATCGATCAATTCCTAAAGGCCTATCTTATGATGATGGGGCAAAAGGAAGAAAGTTGATCCACGCCCTATCATTAAAATCCGTTAAATCGATGTAGGGGACAGTACGTTTTTTTTGGTCCCAAAACATAAAAACGAAGCATTATGATTAAAATATACCACAACCCCAGATGTGGCAAATCCAGGGAAGGATTGGCCATTCTGGAAAATTCCGGAAACGACTTTGAGATCATTAAATATCTTGAGAAGGTGCCGACCAAAAAAGAATTGGCGGGCATTTTAAAAATTTTAGGGTTATCCCCTATAGAGTTGGTGCGAACCAACGAAACCATTTGGAAAGAAAAGTACAAAGGGAAATCCATGACGGACGATGAAATAATAACTGCCATGATAGCATTTCCCAAACTCATAGAACGCCCCATTGTTATTATGGACAATCTAGGGGTAGTTGGAAGACCTCCCGAGAAAATAAAGGATCTTTTAAATTAGTACCCCTAAAAATATTTAGATTAACTACCTCGGGGCAAGCCTATCTGCCGGCAAAGGCAGGCCCACAAGGCATTGAAAGGAAATTCAAGTTTGATTTCGACGCAAGCGTCGGAGCACCTGCCTGCCGCAGGCAGGTTTAAATCCCATTTAACGGTAAAAGAACCTTTTATTACATCAGCTGCCCAATTCCCCAAGCAACCCAAAACGGTACGGTTCTTGAGTTATTCATTTTAACAAACATTTAACCCTTAAGGGTTAAACCATCTATTAATTTTGGAATCCAATTAACCCATAACATTATGAAAACCGACAAGAGATTATTTTTTAGTGTTTTATTTATTGTATTATCCTTTCCCTTTTTAAGTGCCCAATATGGCTACGGAAATGGGTATGGTTATGGATACGGTGGCTATGGAGGGTACGGTAGGCAGAGAAACAGTATTCCACAAGCACAGGAAACTCCAAAGGAGCCGGAAAAATTAACGGCAGAGCAGATTGTGGACCAGGAAATGCCGGGAATAACAGAAAAACTGGGCTTAAATCCGTTTGAGGAGGCCGTTTTGAGTACCACCTTAAAGAAATACCTCCAGGAAAGAATTGAATTACAGATATTGGATCTACCCCAGGATAAAATGAGGGAAAGTTATGAGAAAATTACCCAAAAACAAGACGAAGAACTAAAGGCAGGACTCCCTGCCGATAAATATGAGGCCTTTGTAGAACTGCAAAAAAACGGTTTTAAAAAGGTGAAGGAAAAAAAGAAGAAAAAAAAGAAAAACAAATCATAAATATTGCACATGAACAAACTACTCCCAGTTACACTATTTCTAATTTCTTTAATAGGTTACACCCAAGGGGCCCAAGGCCCGCAAGAACCCATAAAAATAACTGGGACCGTTTTGGACCAAGAAACAGACCTACCTTTGGAATATGCCACTTTGGTACTGCAAAGTGTTGACAATCCGGAAAAAGTGACTGGTGGGATTACGGATGCCAAAGGACAATTTGAAGTGGAGACGGCTCCCGGAAACTACAACATTAGCGTAGAATATATCTCCTACAAACCCTACAAATTAAATAATCAAAGTCTAAGCTCCGCCACTGATCTGGGTGTAATCCGGCTTTCCTTGGATGTGGGCCAATTGGCCGAGGTAGAAGTAGTGGGAGAGCGGACCACGGTAGAACTGCGACTTGATAAAAAAGTATATAACGTTGGATCGGATCTCACCGTAAAAGGCGGCTCGGTAACCGATGTACTGAGCAACGTACCTTCGGTCTCCGTGGATGTGGAAGGTAATATTAGCCTTAGGGGAAACGAAAGTGTTAGAATCCTTATCAACGGTAAACCATCCGCCCTTTCCGGTCTGAGTCCGGAAGCACTGCAACAATTACCTTCCGATGCCATTGAAAAAGTAGAGGTCATCACCAATCCTTCCGCTAGATACGATGCAGAGGGTACGGCAGGAATATTAAATATCATACTCAAGCAGGGCAAAACAGCAGGACTTAACGGATCTATCAATCTTTACGCGGGCCACCCCGAAACTTATGGAGGTGCTGCAAGCCTAAACCTAAGACGTGACAGGTTCAATATTTTTACCAACACTACCTATCGTTACCGAAGTGGCCCGGGAAATGCCCTTTTTAATCAAGAAAATTTTGATGCCAATGGCAATACTTTGAGCTTTCAGGATGAGATCAGGGATTATCAAAGAAACGATAAGAGCTTTAATACCAACATAGGTTTTGAACTTTTCTTGGACGAGGACAATACCAGTAGTATTACCAATTCCTTTGTTTTTGGGAAATCGAACGGGGACAATACGGTAAATGTAGATTTTTTCAATTTTGATGCCGATAGGAACCCTACCATCCAAAGAAACCGATTTACTTTGGAGGACGAGTTTGAAGAAGAAGTCCAATACTCCTTAAACTATCAAAAGAAATTTGAAAAAGAGGGACATATGCTTACTTTCGATTACCAATACTCCAAAGGATTGGACAATGAAAGTTCTATCATCGAGGAAGTGATCCTAGGGGACAATATTGCTTTGGATACTGAAAGGACAATAGATGACCAAACCCAAATATCCCAGTTGCTGCAAATGGATTATGTGCTACCCTTTGGTAAGGATGACCAATCGCAATTCGAAATGGGCTATCGTGGAACTTTCAACAACAACAACACCGATTTTGATTTTGGCGTACAGCAGCAAGACGGGAATTTCAACAGTGATCCCAACTTTAGCAATGAACTAAATTACAAGGAATACGTAAATGCCGCCTATATGCAATTGGGCTCCAAGTTTGATAAATTCAGTATTCTTGGTGGCTTAAGGATGGAGGCTTCCGATATTGCCATTGAACTGGTGAACACCAACGAACTTACCAACAAGGATTATGTAAATTGGTTTCCTTCCATATTTTTGGGGTATGAATTTACCGAGAAGGAACAAGTTACCTTGAGCTATAGCAAAAGACTTAGACGTCCTTGGTCCAGATTTATCAATCCCTTTCCATCCCGGTCCAGCAATACCAATCTTTTTCAGGGAAATCCGGATTTGGACCCTACTTTTACGGATGCCTATGATCTGGGATACCTAAAAAGATGGGATAAGTTTACATTTACCACCTCCGGATATTTTAACAGGTCTACAGGCGTTTTTCAATTTGTATCCAGGGAGACGGGAGATTTTGTGACCATTGAAAACCCAGATGATCCCCAAAATCCCATTATTGTACCCGTACAGGTACGTAGTCCCATAAACTTGGCCACAGAAGATCGTTATGGCATGGAATTTACAACCACCTATACCCCAAAAAGGGATTGGAGATTAACATGGAACGTAAATGCTTTCCAAAGAGATCTAAGAGGAAACTATATATACACAAACAGTCAAAACGAAGAAATTGTTCAAAATTTTGACGCCAACAATTTCTCTTGGTTTACCAGATTCAGTTCCAAACTACCTTTGCCTGGAAAAATTGATCTACAGGCCAACTTCTTTTATATGGGTGCTTCCAAAGATGCACAAAACACCAATAAGGGAATGTTGAGTTCCGATCTTGCCCTGAGCAAGGATATCCTAAAGGATAAAGGATCCCTGACATTGAACGTAAGCGATATATTCAACTCCAGAAAACGCAGAAGTGAAACCAGAACTGAAAATGTACTGACATACAGTGAATTTCAATGGAGGGAGAGACAAATCACCTTATCGTTTCAATACCGGTTCAACCAACCCCAAAACCAAAGGAATGGAAATAGGGAAGGTAGAAGCGGCGGTGGAGAAGATATGGACTTTGAAGGATAAAAGTTTTTACCCCATAAATAAAAAGGGAGCCTCCGATCGGGGCTCCCTTTTTATTTAAAAAATTTTATACTATATCGTCTTATCCTTATTGGTTACGCTTCGCTTTTTTAGCTTCACGCTTTTCTTTTAATATTTCCAAAATAGAACCTCCTATCCAATAGGGAATAACAAAAGTCAACAAAAAGATCATCAACCAAAACCCAATGGTCAAGATGGTCAAAAATGCTAAAAACCCTAAATATTGGTCAAAATCGAACATGATTGCTATGTTTTTTAATGGAAGTACAAAGATATCAAAATCTAAGTTATTATTCCAAGGGCTATTTAAAATAATTTAACTTAATATCCTAACAACTTTGGCTATGGGACCAAAAGGACAGGCTGGTAGGTTGTAAGCCATATGCTGTAGGCAATAGGCAATATTTTTTTGCCGACTGTAAACTGCCACTGCCAACTGTGGTAACCAAAATCTTGGCAACTACTCCCGATACCCCCTCATAGGGATTAGGCCTATCTTTGCTGGCAGGCCTGCCCGACTTCGTTCAGG
>CBFGWQ010000142.1:0-10279 GCA_965652575.1 uncultured Arenibacter sp.
CCGTTTTCACAATATGCAACCAACTCATTATTAATAAATTGGTAAACATCTTCCTTTTCGTTCTCAGGATATAGTACATGCACATTTGCCCCTGCATCCAATGTAAAACAGACATGGGCCTTGGACGTGGTCCTGAAGGCCCATATTTTATTGATGATCTCCAAGGTGTTGGGCTTCATCAAAATAAAATAGGGCATGCTTGTCATCATCATGGCGTGTAGGGTTAGGGCTTCACTTTCTACAATTTTTATAAACTCCATTAAATCCCCTTCTTCAAAAATCCTTTTTAATTTGGTCAGATTTTTATGCGCTTGGTCGAACCGTTGGTTCGCAAAGTTATGATGGTGCATTAAATTATGGCCAAGGCTACTGCTTACTTGTTTGGATCCTTTGTCCACCAAAAGGATGGTATCCTGATAGTTTTTAAAAATCGGGTGTACCTTGTAGGGATATTTAATGGCATAGAGATCCGAACTGATCGGAATCTCCTTATGTGCCCCCCATTGCATGATGTTTCCTTCAATGCTCCGGCAGGCACTCCCGGACCCCAAACGCGCCAAAAAGGAAGCCTTTCTTTTAAAAAAATCGGGTTCCATATCGGGGTTTAGTTCCCTTTCCAGTTCCATGAGGCACAGTGCCAAAGCAGACATGCCACTGGCCGAGGAGGCAATGCCGCTGCTATGGGGAAAGGAGTTGGAGGTTTCAATAGTGAAATGATAGCCCTTTAAAAAGGGCAAATAGGGCTCTGCCCTTATGAAAAATGTACTTATTTTAGGTTTAAAATCTT
The DNA here is from genome assembly GCA_965652575.1 of uncultured Arenibacter sp. Taxonomy (GTDB): domain Bacteria; phylum Bacteroidota; class Bacteroidia; order Flavobacteriales; family Flavobacteriaceae; genus Arenibacter. The sequence goes on from CBFGWQ010000142.1 coordinate 788, forward strand.
CTTTGGGACTGCCATCAAAAAGAAGGTCGAAAGAAAAGTCCGATACCTTATTTTTTAATTTTTTATAACCAATCGTTGTTGTAGTGGCACAGTGGTCCAAGGTAAAACTGATGGACGGGTTTGCGGGAAGCTGATGTTCCTTTTTTCCCCAGTATTTTACCAAGGCGATATTACTGGGCGATTTATAAGTAACTTTTCCTTCCGTTTTGTCCGTGGTGTAAGTGGAAGGGATAAAGTCTTTATAGGTCATATCGGAAACAATTTGTGCAAAGATAGCTTTTAAGTAGTTTTGCTGTAGATCCTGTTAAAATAAATTGTTAATTTAGGGCGTAAACAACCAAGCCTTGAAAAAGCAACTTACCTATATCGCAATTTCAGTCGCCGTGTGTCTTACTATTGGATTTTTATCCAGTTTTGCTACACAATCTTCGGTAAATGATTGGTATTTGGAATTGAACAAGCCAAGTTTTAACCCCCCAAATTGGATTTTTGCCCCCGTCTGGACCGTACTTTATATAATGATGGGAGTGGCCGCCGGAATTGTTTGGGCCAAAGGATTTTATCATATATGGGTAAAAACCGCCTTGTACCATTTCGGGATCCAGTTACTGTTCAATGCACTTTGGAGCATAATTTTCTTTGGATTCAAGAATCCTTTCGGCGCCTTGCTCATTATTCTTGCATTGTTGGTACTCCTTATCTTTACCATAAAATGGTTTAAAGTGGTGAGCAGGACTGCCGCCTATTTGTTGATTCCCTATCTGCTTTGGGTATGCTTTGCCACGGCCCTGAATTATAAGATTTGGGAATTGAATTAATGTTTTTCCTTAAATACACGGGGTTTCTCTATTAATTTTTCAAATTTAGTGTCTATATTTTGCTATCTTGACACACATTTTAAAGATTTATCCTATCCGTATGGAAAAATATATTCTGGCGCTTGACCAAGGTACAACGAGTTCGAGATCCGTTGTTTTTGATAAAAAGGGCAACATCGTTTCGGTGGCCCAAAAAGAATTTACACAATATTTTCCGAAACCGGGTTGGGTTGAGCACGATCCCCTGGAAATTTGGTCATCCCAGGTTAGTACGGCTGCAGAGGCCACCACCAAACAAGGGATTTACGGAGCGGATATTGCCGCAATCGGGATCACCAACCAAAGGGAAACGGTAGTAGTTTGGGATAGGAAGACCGGAAAGCCCGTATACAATGCCATTGTTTGGCAGGATAAGAGGACTTCCAACTATTGTGATGAATTAAAGCGCCAGGGGAAATCAAAGCTGATCAGGGAAAAAACGGGTTTGGTGATCGATTCCTATTTTTCGGGCACCAAAGTAAAATGGATATTGGACAATGTGGATGGTGCCAGAAAAAGGGCAGATGCCGGCGACCTGATTATGGGAACCATAGATTCCTGGCTCATTTGGAACATGACCAAGGGAGAGCTGCACATCACCGATGTTACGAACGCCTCCAGAACCTTGCTTTTTAATATAAATACTTTGGATTGGGATGATGAACTGTTGGAACTTTTTAACATCCCAAAAAGTATGCTGCCTCAGGTAAAACAGTCCAGTGAGCTATACGGCAATACCAATCCTAATTTTTTTGCAAGTAAAATACCTATTGCAGGAATCGCAGGCGATCAGCAGGCAGCACTATTTGGACAAATGTGTACCAAACCCGGAATGGTTAAAAATACTTATGGTACCGGTTGTTTTATGTTAATGAACATTGGGGAAAAACCCATTGTTTCCGAGAACAACCTTCTAACTACGGTGGCCTGTTCCATTAACGGAAAAACGCAATATGCGTTGGAGGGAAGTATTTTTATTGCCGGTGCCGTTGTACAATGGTTGAGGGATAGCTTGAAAATTATAAAGAAATCTGAAGATATAGAAAAGTTGGCCGGTACTGTAGACAGTACGGATGGGGTTTATTTAGTGCCCGCTTTTGCAGGTCTGGGAGCGCCCTACTGGAACCAACATGCCAAGGGTAGTATTTTTGGGCTTACCAGGGGAAGTACGGACGCCCATATAGCAAGGGCAGCTTTGGAATCCATCGCGTTTCAGACCATGGATGTCCTAAAGGCCATGGAAGCGGATTCCAAAATTTCTATAAAGGAATTAAGGGTCGATGGAGGAGCTACGGTGAATAATTTATTGATGCAGTTTCAGGCCGATGTGCTGAATACTTCCACTGTACGGCCAAAAGTGATAGAGACTACGGTTATGGGAGCGGCCTATTTGGCCGGTTTGGCGGTCGGATTCTGGGAAAGCCTGGAGGAGATCCAGAAAATTTGGCAAGTGGATGCCAATTTTGACCCCTCCAAGGAAAGAGAAGAAATAGAACAAAATATTAAAGGCTGGTACAGGGCCATTGATGCTGTGGAATATTGGTCCAAGCTAAACGATTAAATATAAAACCAACCAAATATGACTCCATTTATTGCTGAAATTATCGGCACTTTTTTCCTGATCCTTTTAGGGGGCGGGGTTGTTGCCAATGTAATCCTGAAAAAGACAAAATCCAACGATTCGGGTTGGATGGTCATTACCACGGCATGGGGACTGGCCGTATACATTGGGGTAGCAGTTGCCGCACCCTATAGCGGGGCACATTTAAATCCGGCAGTGAGCATAGGCCTTGCCATGGCAGAAAGATTTGAATGGGCTTTGGTTCCCACTTATGTGCTGGGACAATTTATAGGGGCCATGTTGGGCGCTTTGATGGTCTGGTTGGTATATAAGGACCATTTTGATGTTACTGAGGACCAGGATACCAAGAAGGCCGTGTTCTGTACCGCTCCGGCCATTCGGAATCCGATTTCCAATCTATTGAGTGAGGTGGTGGGTACTTTTACCCTGGTTTTTGTAGTACTTTATTTTACGGATGCTACTATAACCAATACGGAAACGGTTATTGGATTAGGGTCTCTGGGGGCCCTTCCCGTTGCATTTTTGGTATGGGGAATTGGGCTTTCCCTGGGAGGTACCACGGGTTACGCCATAAATCCTGCAAGGGATCTTGGACCGCGAATAATACATGCTATAATGCCCATTAAGGGCAAGGGGGGCAGTGATTGGGGCTATGCCTGGATTCCTGTAATTGGTCCGGTTATTGGGGCTATATTGGCCGCCTTGCTGATGCTATTGTTGAGTTAGCTTTTATATTAAGGTTGGGCAATTGCCCGGGCGGCAATATAGGCCCCGGTCCAAGCATTTTGAAAGTTGAATCCGCCCGTAATGGCATCTACGTTTATTACTTCCCCGGCAAAATAGAGCCCGGGGAGAATTTTACTTTCATAGGTTTTAAAATTGATTTCCTTTAGGTCTACCCCTCCTGCAGTGACAAATTCTTCCTTAAACGTGCTTTTTCCATCTACCCTAAACTTGGAACCCGTTAACTGTTCTGCTAAATTTTGTAGTTGGATTTTGGAAATATCCGCCCATTTATCGGTGTCTGAAATCTGGGCTGCCCTTACCAGGCTGCCCCATAACCGTTTTGGAAGCTCAAAGGCTTTGGTGCGCAGTATCGTTTTCCTTCCTTCGATCTCCTTTATTTGTTGAAGCTGTCCTATCAATCCTTCCTCATGATAGTCGGGAAGCCAGTTTACTTTAATGGAAAACTTATAATTCAGTTCGTTCAATATCCGTGCCCCCCATGCGGATAACCTTAATATGCCGGGACCGCTCATTCCCCAATGGGTAATTAAAGTAGGGCCTTCGGACTCCAGATCCGACATCTGGACGGAATATTGCTTTAAAGCTGCCTTAAATTTTCCGTTGTTGAACTTGGGGGGAATTATCTCTACCCTGGCATTGGTACTTACCCCTTGTATGCCGGTTATTCTTTCATCCGTGATGTTAAAGGTGAAAAGCGAAGGTACGGGAGCTATTATGGTATGCCCCATTTGTTTTAACAATTCCCATATTTTAGGATTGCTGCCGGTAGCTACCAATATTTTTTTGGCCTGGTAACTGTTGCGAATGGTTGTGATAGTCCAGGCGGAATCACTTTTTTTGGTGTTTTCCTTCAGTGGTGCAATCCCAATTATGGAACTATTCTTAAGGACTTTAATTCCCAGGCGTTCCGTTTCCTGAAGAAAGCAATCTATAATGGTTTGGGACGAATTGGTAGCGGGAAACATTCGGCCATCCGCTTCAATATTCAACTGTATGCCCCTTTTTTGAAAGAAGGCCATGGTATCTCCACTACAATAGGTGTGAAATGGACCAACAAGTTCCCGTTCCCCCCTGGGATAATTTTTGGAAATTTCCCTAGGATCAAATTCGGCATGGGCAACGTTGCAGCGCCCCCCACCGGATACCTTTACCTTGGTAAGCACCTCCTTGCCACGTTCCACGATGGCTATTTTTAACTTGGGGTTGTGTTCCGCTATATGAATGGCACCATAGAAACCTGCGGCCCCTCCTCCTAAAACAATTACATCGAACATTAATTGATGCGTTCCGGATAATTGGTAATAATGCCATCCACTCCCAACTTCTTCATGGCATCAATTTCTTCAGGTTCGTTTACCGTCCAAGGATAAATTTTGAATCCGGCCTCTTTCATTGCGTTTACGTTTTCCAAGGTCAAATCCTTAAAATACGGATTTATGGCCACGGCATTTAGATCATGGGCAACATCCAGGGCTTTCAACGGATCGCCACTTATAAGGATGGCAATAGGGACTTCGGCGTTCAGTGTACGCATTGTCTTAAGTTCGTCCCATTTAAAACTGGAAATTATAAATTTATCCATGGACCAACCCTTTTCCTTTATGTAGTAGTTCATTATAAAATTAACCCTGTCGGCGGTATTGGCACCTTTGAGTTCTATATTTAACTGTACTTTTTTATCTATTAGGTTCAGGACATCCTGTAAGGTGGGTATTTTGTGATTGCCTTCCAAGGTTAATTTCTGCAGGTCCTCAAAATTATAATCTTCGATATTTCCAATGCTATCCGTAAGTCTTTCCACTCCCTCATCATGGAATACTACCGTTTCGCCACTTTTTATTTTAAAGACATCGATCTCTATCATATCAACACCAAGATCCATTGCTTTTTGTATGGATGCCAGAGTGTTTTCCGTTTCATGCCCCATAGCACCTCTGTGGCCAATAACCAAGGGTTTGTTCATATTGTCACAACTTATAATTAATAGAAACAGGAAGAAAGAACCAACTAATGATAATGATTTCATATGTAGATATTTATTGCCTGCCTGTTCGGCAGACAGGTTTTTTTAGTGGTCATATGTAATTCGCATATCTTCATTTGGGTTTGCGACCAAATTTTGGTCATGCTCATTTCATAATGTAATGTTATAAATCTAATTTAAACTTAAAATTAAGGATTCCAGGGGTTGCAAATCTATTCTTATATGGCCAATTTCGTTTTCTACACTTAGGGACAGCTCCTTTTCCCGGTACAATTTATCCTTCATAAGGTAGGTGTTGTCCTGTAGTCCCCATTCCCCAATAATTTCCCTTGGCAGCTTTAGATCGAAGCCAAAGGCCCGATCTGCATCAAAATTAGAAATAATTATGAGTTTTTCAAGCTTGGACCATCTAACAAAGGATAAAACCCGATGATTATAATATTCCGTATAATCTTTGTTATAAAAATGAATGTCCCTGTACTTTCCCATTAAAGCACTGCTATTTATGGTGAAATTGAGCAGGTTCCTGTAAAATAGCCTTAATTCTTTTTCTTTTGGGGATAATTGGCCTCCGTCAAATTTTTTGTTGTTTACCCAACGTTGAAAATGGGGTACCCCAACATAATCGAAGATGGAGGTTCTACTTGGGGATCCAAATCCGGGGCTTTCAGCGGCCGGTTCCCCTACTTCCTGTCCGAAATAGATCATAGTAGGCGAGGTGCTTATGGTGGCGGAAACCACCATGCCGGGTTTGGCTTTTTCCGCATTGCCCAAAAATTCGGGACAGGCAATACGCTGCTCGTCATGATTCTCCAGAAAATGCAGCATTTGGTGTTCAATATCCATGAGTCCGTTTTGTACTACCGGTATATGGTCCGTCCATCCATGCCCCTGCATAATGTGTTTTAAGGAGTCGTAAAATTCTACCTTGTCATAGAGATAGTCCATTTTTCCCTTAAAGATATACTCCCTGTACAACTGTGGATTATAAACCTCTGCCATTAAAAATGCATCCGGTTTTTTCATTTTTATGGACGAATTCATGAAGCTCCAGAATTCTACGGGAACCATTTCGGCCATATCATAACGAAATCCGTCCACTCCTACGTCTAACCAGAATAGGGCAATATCCCTAAATTTTATCCATGAATCCGGTACCTCCTTGTTTTTCCAAAATTCAAAATGTTCGGAAAAGTGCTTATGGCCAAAATCTTCTGGTAGGGTGTCAAAATCCCTATGTCCGTCCGGACCAATTCCGTAATTAATTTTTACGGTCTCGTACCAATCATTAAAATCGGGTTTGGACAAACGGGATCCATTTCCGGTCCATTTTGCAGGCGATTCGGTATACCTGCCATCGGCCAAGTAGTTTTTCTCCCCTCCCAAAGGAAGGTAGCCGTTCCGCCAATCCGGGACAGAAAATGGTTCTCCTGGGTTGTAATAAAAATTATTGTCCCTGGCGTAGACCACATTGGTATTGTCGTTGGCCCCAAAATCCAATACCCCTTTCGGGTTGTTCCTGCCTTCATATTTTCTGGCAATATGGTTGGGGACTATATCTATGATCACTTTCAGGCCTGCCTTATGGCTCCTGGTCAGGAGGTCCTTGAACTCCAAATTTCTATTGATGGGATCGTTGGCCAAATCGGGGTTAACGCTGTAATAATCCTTTACGGCATAGGGAGAACCCGCCCTTCCCTTAACAATGTCCGGATCGTCATTGGAAATACCGTAAGCGGTATAATCCCTTATGAGGGCGTGATGGAGTATGCCCGTATACCAAATATGGGTCACTCCCAGATCCTTGATTTCTTTTAAGGCCTTATGCGTAAAGTCACTAAATTTGCCCACCCCGTTCTCCTCTATGGTCCCCCATGGTTTATTGGTGGTATTGGTATTGCCGAACAATCTGGTGAATACTTGATAAACTACTGCTTTTCCAATTTCAGTGGTCTCTTTCATTTTGTGCTTTCTTTTTGGAACAAAAAAATCAACTTTGTGTTGCTTGGCTTTTCAGTGCAATAATGATACTTGTTTTTGAAATTGGGATCTATTTTTTCATTTTTTTTGCAAACCTCTTCTGGCTTTATTGTCTCAATATTTTTCAAAGTACTGGTAATTTAGTTGACTGGGGAATAGGTATTTTGGCCAGTGGTTAAAACCACTCGTTTTCCATTTACCCTAATAGACATTTCATTCGTGCCTTCCAGATCAAATGTGGTTTCGTTTTCCGTAACCCTTACCTTTAATATTCTATTCCTAAAATTTACCTTGAAGGAGTAGGATTTCCATTGCTTTGGTATTCTTGGGGAAAAGGATAGTTTGTCTTCCAATATCCGCATACCTCCAAAACCTTCCACTATGCTCATCCAGGTGCCGGCCATGGATGTAATGTGCAGTCCTTCCTTTACTTCCTTATTATAATCGTCCAGATCCAATCGGGAGGTCCGTAGATACAAAGCATATGCCTGGTCCATTCTGTTCAATTTGGCAGCCTGGATACTGTGTACACAGGGCGATAAAGAAGATTCATGTACCGTAAAAGGTTCGTAAAAATCGAAATGTCTCTCCAATTCTTCCGTAGTAAAATGGTCTTCAAAGAAATAAAATCCCTGAAGGGTATCTGCCTGTTTAATGTAGGGGGATCTTAAGATCCTGTCCCAACTCCATTTTTGGTTTATAGGCCGTTCTTTTGGGTTTAATTCCTTGACAGGAACAAGTTCCTTGTCCAAAAAGCCATCTTGCTGTAAATAAATGCCCAAGTTTTCATTGAAAGGGAAATACATTTTCTTGGCCACCTTGCCCCAAGCTTCTGTTTCATTTTCCGTAAGTTTGGTTACCCCAATAATTCTGTGGTAATCATCCGGATAGCCGTCCTTAACTTTTTGTAGTTCCTGCAGGGTGTAGTTAATGCACCATTTTGCAATATAATTGGTGTAAAAGTTGTTGTTTACATTGTTCTCGTATTCATTGGGACCCGTGACCCCAAGAATTACATATTTGTTCTTTTGGGTAGAAAACGTGGCCCTTTGATGCCAAAAGCGGGCAATTCCGATCAAGACTTCCAATCCCATTTCGGGAATGTAGGTATAATCTCCGGTAAAACGGTAATAGTTGTAAATGGCAAAGGCAATGGCCCCGTTACGGTGTATTTCCTCGAAGGTTATTTCCCATTCATTATGGCATTCCTCCCCGTTCATGGTTACCATGGGATACAGGGCCGCTCCATTTACAAAACCTAATTTCCGGGCATTTTCAATGGCCTTTTCCAAATGGTTGTACCTATAGGTCAATAGGTTTCTTGCTACCTTTTTATTTTTGGTGGCCATATAAAATGGAATACAGTAGGCCTCGGTATCCCAATAGGTGCTTCCACCGTATTTTTCCCCGGTGAATCCCTTTGGGCCAATATTGAGTCTGGAATCCTTGCCCAAATAGGTTTGGTTTAAATGAAAAATATTGAAGCGGATTCCCTGTTGCGCCTTTACATCGCCATCAATGGTAATATCGCTCATTTCCCAGATTTTGGACCATGATCTCTTTTGCTGCTCCAAAAGGGATTCAAAACCTATTTCGGTTACCTTTTGCAATACTTTCTTGGCAGCCGATATCAGTTCATTGGGCCTATGATTTGTAGAGACCGTATATCCACCAAACTTTACAAGTGTAAGGGTGTCCCCTTTTTTAAGGTTCTTTTTATATTGATGTACGGCAGTAGTATCCGACAAGGTTTCCAGTGGTTTTCCCGAAACTATTTCATTGTTATGGTACAATCTGGATTCCATAAAAGTACAGGTGGAGAAGTTGGTCTTCATGGTATGGGCCTCAATAAAGGCCTGACGATCATCTGTTGTAACCCCTGTAGTGTTCCAAAATTGGTCCTCCCAATTGGTATCCTCGTTGGTTATCCCGCTATCCAGATAAGGTTGAAAGGTTATGGGGCTATCTTGGTTTATGGCTTTAATTTGGTATTTAATGGCACCAACTTCATCATGGTCCAAGCTAAGGAAACGTGTAACCCTTGCTTCAATGAGGGTGTCATTGGGCAATGTAGCCCTAAAGCTTCGCATATACCAACCCTCCTGCATGTTCAATTCCCTTCTGAAATCCTGAACATTTTTACAGGTATTCAGATCCAAAGTATCGCCATTGACAAGCACATTGATCCCGATCCAGTTAGGAGCGTTCAATACCTTGGCAAAATATTCCGGATAGCCATTTTTCCACCATCCTACACGGGTTTTGTCCGGATAATACACCCCTCCGATATAGCTTCCTTGGAAAGTGGGCCCGGTGTATTTCTCTTCAAAATTGGCGCGTTG
>CBFGWQ010000143.1:0-10257 GCA_965652575.1 uncultured Arenibacter sp.
AACAGATGAAAATTTTAGTATGCCTAAGTAATGTCCCGGACACTACTTCAAAAATTAACTTCACTGACGATGACACCAAATTTGATACCAATGGAGTCCAATTTGTTATTAATCCGAATGATGAATTTGGTCTCACGCGTGCCATGTGGTTCAAAGAAAAGCAAGGAGCCACTGTACATGTAGCTACTGTAGGCGAGGCCAGCACGGAACCGACCATTAGAAAAGCGCTCGCCATTGGTGCGGATGAAGCAATACGTATAAACGCAGTTCCCCTGGATGGTTTTTTTGTAGCGGAGCAGTTGGCAGAAATTGTTAAAAACGGGGAATACGACCTGGTAATTGCAGGAAGGGAATCCATTGATTACAATGGCGGCATGGTCCCCGGCATCTTGGCCACTTTGTTGGGCATGAACTTTGTCAACACCTGTATAGGTTTGGAAATTGAGGGCAACAATGCCACTGCTACAAGAGAGATCGATGGCGGTAAGGAAAAAATAGCGACCACCTTGCCATTGGTAATCGGGGGACAAAAAGGCCTTGTTGCCGAAAGCGACCTTAGAATACCGAACATGAGGGGAATTATGATGGCACGCCAGAAAAAATTAAATGTAGTGGAACCTACTGTATCCAAAAATGTCACGACGGATGTTAAATTTGAAAAACCTGCCCCAAAAGGCAAGGTGACCCTAGTGGATGCCGATAATATTGACGAATTGATCAATTTATTGCACAATGAAGCAAAGGTAATCTAGTGAAGAAAGATCCTGCCGGGGGAAAGCAATCCGGATCGGCAATGCCCATATCAGTCTAAAAAAATGATTTATAGCCCAATTACATATCTATGGAAAAGGGTACTTATTAAAAAACGATAACCCTATGTCAGTTTTAGTATATACAGAATCCGAAAACGGAAAATTTAAAAAGAATGCCCATGAAGTAGCCTCTTATGCCTATGAGGTAGCGAAGCAAATGGGAACCAAGGCTACGGCCATTTCCATTAATGCCAACAACCCTGAAGCCCTGGGTGACTATGGAATTTCCAAAGTATTGAGCGTTTCCAATGACCAGCTAAAAACCTTCAGTGCAAAGGCCTTTACGCAAGTAATTGGCCAAGCGGCAGAAAAAGAAAACGCCAAGGTCATTATTCTTGGTTCCAGTGCGGACACTAAATTCCTAGCTCCCATCCTGACCGCACAATTAAAGGCAGGTTATGTACCCAACGTGGTATCGGCCCCGGAAAGCACCAGCCCTTTCAAAGTAAAAAGAACGGTCTTTAGCAATAAGGGCTTTGCCGTTACCGAAATCGGTTCTGAAATTAAAATTGTCGGTGTTTCCAATAATGCATTCGGGACTGCGGAAAATAAAACCAAGGCCGAAGTGGAGAATTTTGAACCCGGTCTTGGGGACGATTCCTTTACTACCAAATCTATAGAGGTAGACAAGGTAGTGGGCAAGGCTACCATTGCCGATGCCGATATTGTGGTTTCCGGAGGTCGTGGACTAAAAGGACCGGAAAATTGGGGAATGATAGAAGAATTGGCAGCAGTATTGGGAGCGGCTACCGCTTGTTCCAAACCGGTCTCCGATCTTGGATGGAGGCCACATGGAGAGCATGTTGGACAAACGGGAAAACCGGTGGCCAGCAATCTCTACATTGCCATAGGCATCTCCGGGGCAATCCAGCATTTGGCAGGGGTTAGCTCTTCCAAGGTGAAAGTGGTCATCAATACGGACCCTGAAGCCCCGTTTTTTAAGGCTGCCGACTATGGTGTGGTCGGCGATGCATTTGAAGTTGTTCCCAAGCTAATCGAAAAATTAAAGGAATTTAAGGCCCAAAACGCTTAATTTTTGTTAAATTGTGCCCCTTAAAGGGCTGCTCAAACTTACTTGGCCCGCCCTGTATTTTGAACAGCCTTTTTTAGTTGATAAATTTCTATGAGTTTAGTTAGATTAAAAATAAAAGGGATATCCTATAGCCAAACGCAAAATGGCGCATATGCCCTTATATTGAATGAAGTTGATGGCGACCGTAAACTACCTATCGTTATTGGTGCGTTTGAAGCCCAATCCATAGCTATTGCCCTGGAGAAGGAAATTAAACCTCCCAGACCCCTGACACATGATCTGTTTAAAAATTTTGCCGATCGCTTTGATATCGTAATCAAACAGGTCATCATCCACAAATTGGTCGATGGCGTTTTCTATTCCAGTATTATTTGCGAACGGGATAAAATAGAGGAGATCATAGATGCCAGGACAAGCGATGCCATAGCCCTGGCCCTAAGGTTCAATGCCCCTATTTTTACCTATAAGACCATTCTGGACAAAGCAGGTATATTCCTTAAATTTTCTTCAAAAGAAAAGGACAAGGAAGATGCCGACGACAGCATTATGGTCGATGAAATTCTACAGGAAGGGGAAACGGTAGAAATAAACCCAAGTGCTTCGGACGGGTACAAAGAATTAAGTACGGAGGAACTATATGCCGAGCTGGACAAGGCCGTTGCCAGCGAAGACTATGAAAAGGCGGCAAAACTCAGGGATGAAATCTCTAAACGCAAATAGTTTAAGAATTAATAATGCTACTGGATGAGAAATAAGCTTTGGGTTTTATTTATTTTTAGCTTTATGGCATTTCCATCCCTGGCCCAAGAAATAAGCAACCCAAACCTACTGCAAAATTCCCGGGAGATCATCCCTAATCAAGGGGCTTCTTTTCAAAGTCTGTGGAGGGGTATTCTTGGAATGGCATCATTGATTTTTATCACCTACCTCTTTAGCAACAACAAAAAAGCCATTAACTGGAAAACCGCGGGAATCGGACTTTTTATCCAACTGCTCTTGGCCATTTGTATTCTGATTGGCGAAAAAATTGGTTTTAATGCTTTTGGATATAGGTTCGACCTCAGCTTTGTTTCGAAAATCTTTGAATTTGGAGGAAAAATTTTTGTAAGCATTCTCGATTTTACAAAGGCGGGGAGTAAATTCCTGTTCGAAGGCCTGGTGGTGGACATGGATACCTTCGGATTTATTTTTGCATTTCAGGTCCTTCCCACCATTATCTTCTTTTCGGCATTGACATCGGTGCTATTCTATTTGGGCATCATCCAAAAAGTAGTCCGGGCATTGGCATGGTTACTGACCAAATCCCTAGGAATTTCCGGTGCCGAAAGTTTAAGTGTTACCGGAAATATTTTTTTGGGACAGACCGAGGCTCCCCTGCTAATAAAAGCCTATCTGGAAAAAATGACCCGATCGGAAATGCTTTTGGTAATGATAGGGGGCATGGCAACCGTTGCCGGGGCCGTTTTGGCCGCCTATATCGGTTTTTTGGGGGGAGACGATCCCATACTCAGGTTAGAGTTCGCAAAACACCTCCTGGCCGCATCGGTAATGGCAGCTCCGGGAGCCATTGTTATCTCCAAGATCCTATATCCCCAAACCGAAGCAATCAATATGGATGTGCATGTTTCCAATGAAAAAATTGGTTCCAATATTCTTGATTCCATTTCCAACGGAACTACCGAAGGCCTAAAATTGGCCGTAAACGTTGGTGCCATGCTATTGGTATTTGTAGCCTTTATCGCCATGATAAACGGCATCCTGGACTGGACGGGCAATATTACGGGTTTAAATTCATGGATCGCCCTCAATTCTCCTTATTCAAATTTTTCCCTGGAAGCCATTCTCGGAACTATTTTTGCCCCCCTTATGTGGTTAATAGGAGTGGATTCTGTGGATATTATGCTTATGGGACAACTTTTGGGCATTAAATTGGCCGCCAGCGAATTTATTGGGTACATACAATTGGCCGAATTAAAAAATATTGCCGCCAGTACCCATTTTACATTTAACAAATCGGTGATCATGGCTACCTATATGCTTTGCGGATTTGCCAATTTTGCTTCTATCGGCATTCAGATAGGGGGCATAGGCTCCCTGGCACCCGGGCAAAGGAAGACATTATCGGAATTTGGAATGAAAGCTGTTTTGGGCGGATCTATCGCCTCTTTGCTTTCCGCTACTATTGCCGGAATGATTTTGGGGTAATGGTTGCTGTTGCCCCACACCCTATGGGGCAGATTTTCGGTTACCGATCATCATCAAAAAAATCTTCTTAAACCAGTTGAAGAAAATTCCCATTATTTGCCACTACCTTTGCAACAAAACGAACAACATGGAAAAGAAACGCACCATAGTAGTTGTAGGAGGGGGATTTGCAGGATTGGAATTGGTCAAGCGATTGGGGAATTCCCAGCTTTATGACCTTATTTTGGTAGACAGCAATAATTACAATTTTTTTCCTCCCCTAATCTATCAGGTCTCTACGGGGTTTATGGAGCCCTCGGCCATTAGCTATCCTTTTCGAAAGATATTAAGGGATAAAGAAAGTGTCCGTTTTAGACTTGGGGCCATGGAAAGGGTAGTCCCCTCCGAAAATAAGATCATCCTGAACAACGGTGAAATACAATATGATATATTGGTTATGGCCACCGGGGCCGAAACCAATTTTTTTGGCAACAGGAACATTGAGGAAAAAAGCCTCCCGATGAAAACCATCAGTGATGCCATTTCCCTAAGAAATGTAATCCTTACCAGATTGGACCGTGCCACCCGATTGAGCAACACCCGGGAACGTAAAAAACTGCTCACCTTTGTCGTTGCCGGTGCAGGGCCCACAGGGGTAGAACTCTCTGGCATTTTGGCGGAAATGAGATCGTTTATCCTCAGAAAGGATTATCCCGAACTGAGCAAGGAAGATCTGGGCGATATCTACGTAATAGATGGGCAAGAAGCCGTTTTGGCGGCAATGTCCCGGCATTCGCAAAACTACACCTTTGAAGAACTCCGTAAATTGAACGTAAAAATTAAACTCAATACCTTGGTCAAGGATTTCGAGAACGATACGGTGTATCTATCCGATGGCAGTGAAATCCAATCCAAGAACCTTATATGGGCCGCCGGGGTTTCTGCCAAATTCTTTGAAGGTTTTTCCCCGGAGAGTTACGGAAAGGGAAAAAGATTAAAGACCAATGCCTTTAATTTGGTAAGCGGCCATAAAAATATTTATGCATTGGGAGATTGCGCACTGGTCTCCGGAGATAAAAACTACCCTGACGGACATCCGCAATTGGCGCAGCCCGCATTGCAACAAGCCAAAAATTTAGCCCACAATCTAGGTTTGGATCCCACAAATTGGATTCCCTTTACCTATAGGGACAAGGGATCCTTAGCTATTATAGGAAGAAATAAGGCCGTCTTGGATTCCCCAAAACAAAAATACTTCCTAAAAGGATTTTTTGCCTGGCTGATATGGATTTTTGTCCACATCATGGGCCTGGTCAACTTTAAGAACAAAATACGGACATTGTACAACTGGCTGGGCTATTACATATACAAGGACCAATCTTTTAGAATGATCATTAAACCCAGTGAAAGAAAACATTAGGAAAACACTGCATATTTCAGAAAATCCACTTAAAAAATTATTGTTGACACAAAAATGACGCTTCCAATAAGGATCGAAGCAATGAACTCTTTTAGACTTTTTCAATTGGCTAAAAAATCGCCCTTTTTTAAACCGTTGATAATTTATAATAACTTGGACCTACCAAATTACCCGATAAATCCGGATTTTATTAATTTGCACCTCTACAGCCATGAACGTTCAGATTGGGAATATTTTGGCAATAACAAGGACAAACAGATGAAATGGGCATAAACTTTTTTAGAAATATTATACCGATATGATTAAAATAAGTTTATGCAAAAATGAAGTGGTTACATCTTTTTGAAAATTTTGTAATTCCTTCTTTCTTAATTAATTACAAAATTTCATAAAAATGAAACAGTACCACGATTTACTTAAACATGTATTGGAACATGGAATCCAAAAGGGAGATAGGACCGGTACGGGTACCAAAAGTGTTTTTGGATATCAAATGCGTTTTGACCTTGCCGAGGGATTTCCCATGGTTACTACCAAAAAACTCCATTTAAAATCCATTGTACATGAATTGCTCTGGTTTTTAAAGGGCGATACCAATATTGGCTATCTACAGGAAAACGGGGTACGTATATGGAACGAATGGGCAGATGAAAATGGTAATTTGGGTCCCGTTTACGGATATCAGTGGCGGAATTGGAACGGTGATGAAATAGACCAGATCAAGGAAATAGTAAGTACCCTAAAAACCAATCCCAACAGTCGCCGTATGTTGGTTTCGGCCTGGAACCCCAGTGTACTTCCTGACACTTCCTTGTCATTTTCAGAGAATGTGGCCAATGGAAAAGCCGCATTGCCTCCCTGCCATGCCTTTTTTCAATTCTATGTAAGCCCCCCGGCCCCCAATGGGGGAGCAAATGCCAAACCAAGATTGTCATTGCAACTTTATCAAAGAAGCGCCGATATATTTTTGGGAGTTCCGTTCAATATAGCTTCCTATGCCCTATTCACCCTTATGATGGCACAGGTTTGCGATCTGCATCCCGGTGAATTTATCCACACCTTTGGGGACGCACATATTTACAACAATCATTTTGAACAAGTGGAATTGCAATTAAGCAGGCAACCAAGACCTTTGCCCAAAATGGTCCTAAATCCCGAAATAAAAGATATACTCAAGTTTACATTTGAAGATTTTAATCTATTGGATTACGACCCCCACCCACATATTAAGGCTACCGTGGCCGTGTAACGGAGTGTACCACCTGTAAAACGAACAAGGCCCAATTTACAGTTCCCCATGTATTGGAACAGCAAACTACCTCGGGGCAATCCCGATAGCTATCGGGACACGAGGCATTGAAAGGAAATCCAAGTTTGATTTCGACGCAAGCGTCGGAACACCTGCCTGCGGTAGGCAGGTTTAAATCTCGATTATCGAGTAAAATAGACTAAATAAAATTTATTGCTGGAGAAAATACCTTTATAAAAATCCGACACCACGGAAAGTATGGCTCCAATGGCATCGGATTCGTATTAATTACAATACCAAAACTGAATTCTCCGCACCGGCAAATTCGTTCCATTGGTAACGATCCGCCTCCGCTTCGTTAACATAATTGCCATCCACAATATATTTGAATTCATATGTACTTTCCTTTGGCAAATCGAAAGTTCCCTTAAAGGTTCCGTTTTTCAATTTCTTCAATGCGCTTCCTTTTGGGCTCCAATTATTAAAATCCCCAACCACTGACACCTTCTTTGCATCCTCTGCAGGAACCGAAAAAGTTACCTTACATATTGGCTTGCTCTTTAAATATTGTTTAGTAATTCCCATGACCTCTAAATTTTGGATTAAAGCGCAAAATTAAATCATTAAACCCCTCATTCCCAATGACCAATATCATTTTTATCATTTTCTTAAAATAAGTTTAACAATTGACCTTCTTTGATAATTTTACAAAGTAAAATTCCTAAGTAAACAACATGGCCTATTTTCTCTTTAAGATTCCAATAATCTTATCTATCTCATTTTCCGTATTGTAGAAATGAAAACTCAATCGAATGCCTTTTCCGCGTTGTGAACAAACCACATCGTGCTCCATAAACTTGGCATACATATCCTTATCGCCCGGAATATTAAATATGGAACTATGCCCTTTTCTCTTGACCACGGATGCTTCCAACAGCCCCAAATCCTCCAGTTCGCCCTTTGCCTTTACAGAAAGCCTTTTGATCTGATCGGCAATGGCATCCATTCCTATATCCGAAAGAAAACCCAGAGAATATTTAAGACTCCCAAAATTGAAGGTATCCAAATGCCCCGGTTCAAATTGTTTGGCGAAGGACACCTTATCCCTACCTTCCACATCCCCGCCGGAGGCATTAAAGCCCGTAGACCTGCACTTGAATTTGGAGTGAGTGTCGTCCGCAAACAGCATAAATCCGTTACCATACCCCCCCAACAACCATTTATAGGAGCTTGCCCCCAAAACATCTATTCCGGAACCTTCAAAATTAAAGATCCCGGTGCCCAAAAATTGTGTGCCATCGGCAATGATCAATAGCTCTGGGAAATCTTTTTTCAAGTTTCCCAAAAACTCCAGATCTACTTTTACCCCGTTCAACCACTGTACCAAACTAAGGGCCAGGACATTTATGCTGTCCAATTTTATCCTATCATAAATATTTTCCTCCAAAGATTCGGTCACCTTTAGATAATAGGTGGCATGCCCCCTACTTTCAAATGGCCAGTTCACCGAAGGAAAATCCCCTTCCAAAAGCAATACGTTCCTTTTGCCCCCCATGCCTTCCAGCAATAGGTTGAGCCCAATGGAAAAATTGGGGACCAATGCCACATTATCCGCCTTACAGCCAAAGAATTTTCCAATAGTGTCCCTAGTTTCGGAAATAAGCTGGAGACCTTTCATTTTCATTTTACTGCCCCCTATCAAAAAATCAAGATCATGTTCTTGCCGCCAATCCAAGAGACCGTCATAAAGAAGGCCGGATGCAGCTGTATTTACATAAGTGTACTGACTTAAAACCGGGAATTGCCTGATAATCTTTTGCATATCCAAAGAAATAAAATTTGCATTTATGGTATCTTTGCCTAAAGATAGGAATTAGGATGTTCTCCAAGAATAAAAAAAAATCACTTATAGAATTGGAACAGCATGAACTGCTGGAACATGCCCAAACGAGAATAAAACAAAAAAAGCGACTTTATAATCATTTTGTAGTGTTCTTGATCGGCAGTGTATTCATGATCATCATCAATAAGATATTAAAGTATGGCGTGGAATACAATTGGTTTGTCTGGGCCATTACCCTGTGGGCCTTTTTATTCGCAATTCATATATTCAACGTATATGTTACCCACAAATTTATGGGCCTGGATTGGGAAAGGGCGCAAAGGGAAAAATTGGTCCTGAAACAGAAACAAAAAATAGCCGAATTGCAGAAGGAGATCGAAACGGAATTTCCCCTATCCAACATCAATAAAAAAATAAAAGAGTGAACATTCTATCCATTATAGCCGCCGCTGCGGAAAACAATGCTTTGGGAAAGGACAATGATCTGCTCTGGCATTTGCCGGACGATTTCAAACGCTTCAAAAGACTAACCTCGGGACATAAGATTATCATGGGCCGCAAAACCTTCGAGAGCTTTCCCAAACCTTTGCCCAACAGAACCCATATCATTATAACCAGGGACCGGGACTATACGGTAAAACATGAAGCTTGCATAGTAGTCCATTCCATGCAGGAAGCTTTGGATCTTGTAAAGGAAGACCCCTTATCCTTCATTATAGGTGGGGGCGAGATTTACAAACTGGGATTGGAATACGCCAACCAAATGGAATTGACCAGGGTACACGGAACCTTTGAAGCGGACACCTTTTTTCCGGAATTTGACAAAAATATATGGCAATTGACAAAAGAGGAATACCACCCCAAGGACGGACGGCATACATATGATTTTACCTATTTGACCTATATAAAAAAGAACCTGCAAGAGGATAAACGTTAAAAATTCAGGAACTGTACCCTATAAGGTACGATTACATCCTTTAAAAAGAATTTTAACACATCAACATCCCCATTGGTAAAAAACTGGTGCGAACTGCTTTCACATTCCGACCCCGTCAATAAATGATGTAGCTGCAATACATTTTTGGTATGTCTGGCCACTCCCTCCCCAGAATCGATAATCTTTATATTTTCAGGTAAAATATTGCGTATCAAGGGAATTAAATACGGATAATGGGTACATCCCAGAACAAGGTGGTCCATTCCCTGGTCCAACATGGGTTCCAAATAGCTTTGCAACAACTCCTTGGTTCTGGCGGTCTGCACCTCCCCTTTCTCTATAAGCTCCACCAAACCAGTGCCTACCTGATCCAACACCTTAATGCCGTGCGCATAAAGTTCGGTGGTACTATGGAACAAAGTGCTGGACAAGGTACCCTTGGTTGCCAAAACACCCACTGTTTTGGTTTTGGAACTTAAAGCAGCTGGCTTAATGGCAGGTTCAATTCCGATAAATGGAATAGTATAACTTTCCCTAAGTTCCTTAATGGCGTTGGTGGTAGCCGTATTACAGGCAACCACTATAAGTTTACATCCCTTTTGCAGAAGTAGTTCAACATTTTTTACACTCAGTTGAAGTATCTGTTCCTTTGATTTTTCCCCATAAGGGGCATTCTTGCTATCTGCCAAGTAAATGGTTGATTCATTTGGTAGCATCTTGTTGATCTCCCGCCATATGGAGGTACCTCCAATGCCGGAATCAAAAATACCTATGGGACC
>CBFGWQ010000144.1:0-10187 GCA_965652575.1 uncultured Arenibacter sp.
CTTATTATTGCAAAAGTTCTGAAATTTTTGACTCCAATTCGGGACCTCTTAGATTTTTTGCAACAATAACCCCGTTTTCGTCAAGAATAAAGGTAGCGGGAATAGCTTCTACATTATAGAGTTTAGCTACGGCATCATTGAAGTAATCCAAACTGGAAATATGGTTCCAGGTAAGATTGTCATCGGCAATGGCCTTTTTCCAATCTTCTTCCTTTCTATCCAAGGAAACACCGATAATGCTAAGGCCTTTGGAGTGGAATTTGTTGTAGATATTGACCACATTGGGATTTTCGACCCTACAGGGCTTGCACCAAGCTGCCCAAAAATCAATGATGGTCACCTTTCCCATGGCCTCTTTTAGGGACAATTCCTTACCGTCCGGAGTGGGTCCCGAAAAATCGGGGGCCATAGCACCTATTGCCGTACTTTTGCCTTTTTCTTCCCTGGCCTTGGCCGCCTCCAAACTTTTCAAGATGTTTTTGGCCGGCAGGGTTTCCTTTATCTCCGGCGTTAGGGCATCATACATTTTTTGAGCCTCTTCGCTTTCCACGATTCTTGTGTTAAGGCCTTTTTCTATCAATAATGCAGAAATAAGACCGTTGGGATTGTTCTTAATAAAATCCAGCTCAAAATTCTTGTATTCTTCCTGAAGTTCGGCAAACTCATCACGCAAAGAGTTGACCGTAGCTTCGTTTCCTCCCATACTTGCGGTCTGCATATCCTTTTGAATGGACATGGCCTGATCCGACAACGCCCTTGATTCGGTTAGATAATTAAAGAAAATATCGTTTTGTACGGTGCCCTTCACCTTGGCAAAATTTAAACTATCCTTTTGGGCACTAAGTTCTATTTCGCCTTTTTCGGCAACTACAGGGGTATATCCCTGAATCTTATCAATAAAAACATATATCAGGTCCGGGGTGTCGGCAGGACCACTGGCGGTAAACTTGCCATTTTCAACAGTGGTGGTATCTATATCATAGGGCTGGTTGTTTTCACCGATCTTTCTAATGAATATTTGGGTACCGTTTTCCACATCACCGCTCAAGGTTCCGTTCAATACAAAACCTTCGGGCTTACTGTTGCACGCAACAATTCCAACAATCACAGTAAGGGGCAATAATATTTTTTTCATCTGTATAAAATTTTATAATTTTTAAAAAAAAGAAGTAATTACAATATTTAATACAGATGTAACCACTTCGTTTTCGCATAAACTTATTTTAATCATATCGGTATGGTATGCTTAAAAAAGTTTATACTCATTTCATTGTTATTTTCTTTTAATTGTCGCAAATGTACTTATATATGGCTAATAAAAAAAGCCATAAATGCTACAGGAACATTCATGGCCCAATAAAAATCTAGTTAAAACTTAAAACTCTTCTCCCTATGGTCATCCGGATAAGGTTTCCAAAAACTTTAATAGTCCACGGTCGGCAAAAGGCAGTGGGCAATGGATAGTGTTGAGTAAACAGTTTTAAGTAGGCAGTTTTTAACCAACCTTATGACTATGGTTTATTGCCTATTGCTTAGGGTCAAAATCCGAAATTTTGTATTTTGCCCCACCCGGAATTGCGAAAAAGCAATTCCGACCCTGCCTACCGGAAAAGGCAGGCTCCCCCAAGGGGAGGTATGATCGGAAACCCTGCCTCGCCGGCCCGAGGCAGAGCCGTCGGGGAATTATAAAGATTAAAATTGATAGCGGATTCCCAGGGCGATATCAAAATCAAAATTATCGGAGAAGTGCTTATAGCCCACGATGCCGATTTCAGGTCTAAAATCCAATGAAATCAGTAAGGGAATGTCAAAGTTGTATTCAATGCCAATATCCCCGGCAGCTAAAACAAATAACCCTCCATCGGGGGTGTAGTACCCACCATTACCATTGGGCCTGGAAGCGAAATCCACACTTCCCAGACCGCCACCGGCGCCATAGTACCAGTTGAAATTTCCGTCCAAGGGCCTGACCCATTGGTAAAGTGCCGTTAACTTAAAGGCATCAAAGTAGCGACTATCCCGCCATCCGAGGTTGGCCTCCAATCTGTTGTCACGGTCCAAAGATTTTTGATAGGAAATTTCGGCTCCAAAACCATCACTGTCCCCCAATCGAAGGCCAAGGGCGTGATCGGATATTTCCTGGGCATTTGTAGAGAACCAGGAGCATAACATAAATAGGGCAAATAATTTTAAAATTTTCATATGTAGATATTTATTGTTTTTTAGTGGTCATATGTAATTCGCATATCTTATTTGGGTTTGTGAACAAATTTTGGTCATGCTCATTTCATAAGCGTTCTAAAATTAATTAATGTAAAAATTAAAAATTGATTATTAATCTGAAACAATAAAACTTAATTTAGTGCCGAAAATTGTTTTGAGTTGGACAAAAATATGCTAAATAAATTAAAGGGTGATCTGGAGGGCGATTTGTTTGTGGACAAATTAATGACCACCCTATATGCCACCGATGCCTCGGTTTATAGAAAAATGCCAATGGCAGTGGCCTACCCAAAGACCGAAGGGGATATTAAAAAACTGATTCTATTTGCTGGAGAACACAAAATAGGTCTGATTCCCAGAACTGCAGGGACTTCCCTTGCCGGACAATGTGTTGGGGACGGCATTGTAGTGGACGTGTCCAAAAATTTTACCAAGATCCTCTCTGTTGATGTGGACAAAAAACAGGTAACCGTCCAGCCAGGGGTAATCCGGGACGAGCTGAACCTGTATCTGGAGCCTTACGGCCTGTATTTTGGACCAAACACTTCTACATCCAACCGTTGCATGATAGGGGGAATGGTAGGCAACAATTCATCGGGTACCACCTCCATACAATATGGGGTTACCCGTGATCAGGTAGTATCCTTAAAGACATTCTTATCCGATGGCAGCAAGGTGGAATTTAAGGATTTGTCCCTGAACGAATTTCTGGGCAAAATGTCCTTGGATAGTTTTGAAGGAACAATTTATAACAATATACATAAAGAATTAAGCAACAAGGAAATACAGGCAGAAATTTTCAGGGAATTTCCAAAGCCCCAGATCCATAGGCGCAATACCGGCTATGCTGTGGACGAGTTGCTCAATAACAATGTTTTTGGCGATAGTTCAGAGACTATAAATTTATGTAAATTATTGTGTGGAAGTGAAGGTACCTTGGCCTTTACTACGGAAATAGTACTCCAGTTGACGGATTTGCCACCGAAGCTTTCCGGAATGGTGGTTACCCATTACAAAACCCTGGAGGAATGTTTGTTGGACGTGGCTCCCTTAATGATCCACAATCTACATACCTGTGAAATGATGGACAAGGTAATTTTGGACTGTACCAAAAACAACCGTACCCAATTGGAGAACAGATTTTTTGTGGAAGGGGATCCTGCGGCCTTGTTGATGTTGGAGGTCAAAGCCGATACCGAGGCGGACTTGGACGAACAACTGCGGCAATTATTGGAGACCGTTAAAAAATCGGGATTAAGCTATGCCAGTCCTATATTAAAGTTGGCCGACGTGAATAAGGCCATTGAACTTAGGAAGGCCGGATTGGGACTGCTTGGGAATATAGTGGGCGACCGTAAGGCGGTTGCCTGTATAGAGGATACTGCAGTGGCCTTGGAGGATCTA
This sequence comes from uncultured Arenibacter sp., assembly GCA_965652575.1. Lineage (GTDB taxonomy): Bacteria > Bacteroidota > Bacteroidia > Flavobacteriales > Flavobacteriaceae > Arenibacter. The sequence goes on from CBFGWQ010000144.1 coordinate 3,628, forward strand.
AAGGATTTTATTGGGGAATTTACCCAGATAATGAAGGACTATAAGCAAGATGCGGTCTACTATGCCCATGCAGGGGCAGGGGAATTGCACTTAAGGCCGATCCTAAATTTAAAGAAATCTACGGATGTGGCCTTGTTCAGGTCCATTACCACGGACGTGGCCAAGCTTACCAAGAAGTACCATGGATCCTTTAGCGGGGAACATGGCGATGGAATTGTAAGGGCGGAGTTTATACCCCTAATGATAGGACAGAAGAATTATGGACTCTTGAAGCGGGTAAAAACCTATTTTGATCCCCATAATATATTTAATCCGGGAAAAATTGTGGATGCCTATCCCATGGACGAGTCCCTACGGTATGAAATTGACCGTGAGGAACCGGAAATTGGGACCTTGATGGATTTCTCCGATAGTGAAGGTATTCTTAAAGCGGCCGAAAAATGTAATGGTAGCGGGGATTGTAGAAAAACCCATTTGGTATCGGGTGCCATGTGCCCAAGTTACCATGCCACAAAAAATGAAAAGGATACCACAAGGGGCCGTGCCAATGCCCTGCGCGAATTCTTGACTTCTTCGGAAAAGACCAATAAGTTTAACAATAAGGAATTAAAAGAAGTCTTTGATCTTTGTTTAAGTTGTAAGGCCTGCTCCAGTGAATGCCCCAGTAACGTGGATGTGGCCACACTTAAAGCAGAATTTCTATATCAATACCAGGAAGAAAACGGATATCCCCTAAGGGCGAAACTATTTGCATATAATACGGTGTTGAATAAATTGGGAAGTACCGTACCAGGTATTACCAATGCCATGTACGATTCCAAATTTTTTGGGGGATTGCTAAAAAAATCGGTCGGGGTTGCAGCGCAGCGCAGTTTGCCAAAGGTCTATAAGTTCAATTTTGATAAAGCCCTTCTAAAAGCCAAGGATAGGTCAATCGCTACCAGGTCCAAGATTGTTCTGTATATAGATGAATTTACCAACTATTTGGATGTTGAACTGGGTAGGGATGCCATTGAGGTGCTAACGCGATTGGGGTATGGGGTGGAACTTTTCTACGCGGAGAGCGGCAGGACCTATATTTCCAAAGGGTTCTTAAAACAGGCCAAAAAATTGGCCTTTGGGAATGTGGATAAACTTTCCCGTTTAACGGATATGGGACTTCCCATAGTTGGATTGGAACCTTCCGCTATTTTAACGTTTAGGGATGAATACAAACGGTTTGGCATTGACAAAAAGAAAATGGATGCCGTTGCCGACAATTCTTTTTTGATAGAAGAATTTTTGGCCAAGGAAATCAAGTCCGGAGTTTTGACATCGGATCAATTTACGCAGGAGGCCAGGACTGTTAAAATCCATACACATTGCCATCAAAAGTCCATCTCCAATCAAAAGGTAACCTTTGATATATTGAATCTTCCAAAAAATTATACCGTTTCCATCATTAGTTCCGGATGTTGTGGTATGGCAGGGTCATTTGGTTATGAAAAGGAGCATTACGAAGTAAGTATGCAGGTGGGGGAACTAAAGCTGTTTCCGGCCGTTAGAAAATCTACGGACGATGTGATCATAGTGGCCAATGGTACCAGTTGTAGGCATCAGATATATGATGGTACACAAAGGAAGGCCTTGCACCCCATTACGGTTTTAAAGGAGGCACTTAAGGTTTGATCGGTTCTTTCCATATGTTTTGGAAGCATAGGAATAAGTTTTTGTCGGTTAAGCCAAGGGATAATATTAGATTTTTGTTTTTGTTGGTGTTTTGTTCGGAGCCTTTTTGGAGATGACAGCGGAGGCCAATAATTCATGGATGTCCATGCCCTTAAGTTCTTCGTCCACAAAGAAAGGGGATAGTTTGTCCGCACTATATCGATATATTTTCCAGCGTTTAAAGGCATATTCAAGAGCGGTAAGGTTTTCTACCCAATCCCCGGAATTTAAATAGGTACACTTACCAAGTTCGTTTTCGTAAATCTCTTTTTTTGGCCGGAAGATGTGGCCACAGATAACATAATCATAGTTCTTGGCGATGGCCAACTCCTTCACCGTATGTTCAAAATTTTCAATAAACCCTACAATACCCTTTAGGTTGTTCCTTTTTGATAAGGAATATTTTTCGCGCCCCAATATGCCCAAGATCCAATTTAGGGTGCTGTTAAGGAGTATTAGTAGACTAAATCCCCTACTTCCTATTTTGGCCATCCATTTTGCATTCCGAATGGGTATATCAAAAACATCACCGTGAAAGAACCAGGCCTTTTTGCCATCTATTTCCAAGGCCAACCGATCTACAAAATGGATGTTACCCAATGAAGTGCCACAAAATTTTCGCAACTTTTCGTCGAGGTTTCCAGCAATGTAATACACTTCGGTGCCATTGGTGGCCATCCCCATTATCTTTCTCAGTACTTTTATATGTGTGGCCGGGAAATAATTCTTGTTATATTGGCGGATATCCATTATATCCCCATTCAAAATAATCTTCTTGGGGTTTATACTGTTCAAATAGGCCAGTAGTTCATCAGCATGGCAACCGAAAGTTCCTAAATGTACGTCGGAAATCACTACCAATTCTATTTGTCTCTTTTTCACGGAGGTGGAGTTTCTTCAAATTAAGTCTTTGGATTTAAATTTAAGGTGAAGGTAAAATCAAATTAGAATAAGGAAATGGTTAAGTTTATATTAAGTAGGTCCGTTTTTCTTTTAATTTGATATATGCAGGGTTTCTATTTTCGTATCTCTGTTTTAAGATTTACCTTTGGATCTTTGAGTTGAAATGGCCGTTAAGACCAATTTATAACCACAACTATTTACGTATATGGCAGGAAATACTTTTGGAACCCTTTTTAAACTATCCACTTTTGGAGAATCGCACGGTGTTGCCATCGGCGGCGTATTGGATGGTTGTCCGGCAGGAATTGAATTGGATATGGAGGCCGTTCAGAAAGATCTGGACAGGCGTAAACCCGGTCAATCGGCCATAGTGACCCAACGTAAGGAACCCGATACGGTGGAGTTTTACTCCGGGATTTTTGAAGGGAAGACCACTGGGACACCTATAGGGTTTGCCATACACAATACCAATCAGAAATCGCATGATTATTCGCATATAAAGGATTCTTACAGACCTTCTCATGCCGATTATGTGTACGACCAAAAATATGGTTTCCGGGATTATCGCGGAGGAGGAAGAAGTTCGGCCAGGGAAACGGCCAGTAGGGTAGTTGCAGGCGCCATTGCCAAACAATTCTTGGGCGATATGAAAATAAACGCCTACGTCTCCCAAGTGGGGGAACTCTCCCTTGACAAAAGTTACCGGGAACTGGATTTTTCCCTTATAGAATCCAATCCGGTACGCTGTCCGGATACCGCTACTGCCGCTAAAATGGAAGAGTATATCAAAAAAATAAAAAAGGAGGGCGACACCATAGGGGGGATAATTACCTGTGTTATCCAAAATGTGCCCATTGGCTTGGGGGAGCCGGTTTTTGACAAGTTACATGCAGAACTGGGGAAGGCTATGCTTTCCATTAACGCCGTTAAGGGTTTTGAGTATGGTAGCGGTTTTGAAGGGGTAAAGATGAAGGGAAGTGCGCATAACGATCAGTTTAATACCGATGGTACCACCAAGACCAATCATAGTGGCGGTATCCAAGGAGGTATAAGCAACGGAATGGATATTTATTTCAATATTGCCTTTAAGCCCGTTGCTACCGTTATCCAGGCTTATGATACCATAGACAGGGAAGGGAATAAAGTAAGTACCCAGGGCAAGGGCAGGCACGACCCCTGTGTAGTACCTAGGGCAGTACCCATTGTGGAGGCAATGGCCGCTTTGGTCATGGCAGATTTTACTTTACTGAACAGGACCGCTAAATTATAGCCTTATATTTTTTGGTGCTTTGTACCACAAAATACTATCTTTCCAATCAAAATCATTGTTATTATGAGGAAGTTGGAATTGCACTGGCAGATTATTTTGGGAATGGTGGGCGGAGTTCTTTTTGCGCTGGCCATGGTTCAGTTCGATTGGGGCCCGAAAATTGTCTCCGATTGGGTCAAACCCTTTGGTAATATTTTTATCAATTCCCTAAAGCTTATTGCGGTTCCATTAATATTGGCTTCACTCATCAAGGGGGTATCCGATCTAAAGGATATTTCCAAACTTTCAAAAATGGGGGGAAGGACCATAGGTATTTATCTTATAACTACCGTTATCGCCGTTTCCATCGGACTTGCCATAGTGAATATAATAAAACCCGGATCCTCTATTTCTGAAGGGACAAGGAACGAATTGGTGGAAAATTATAAAGGTGATGCCGATTCCAAAATATCCCAGGCCAATGAACAAAAAGAGTCCGGTCCGTTACAGGCCTTGGAAGATTTGGTGCCCAGCAATATTTTTAACGCGGCCAGCGATAACGGAAATATGTTGCAGGTCATCTTTTTCGCTATCTTTTTTGGAATAGGTTTAATTCTGATTCCGGCAGAGCAGGCCGATCCGGTCAAGAAATTTTTTGATGGCTTCAATGAGGTAATCCTCAAATTGATAGATTTAATTATGCTGACCGCTCCCTACGGTGTTTTTGCCTTATTGGCCGCATTGGTAGTGGAATCTCCCAGTTTGGATCTGTTCAAGGCCCTTGGATGGTATTCCATTAGTGTATTGTTGGGTTTGGTCTTAATGATAGGGGTCTATATTTTACTGGTATGGATGTTTACCAAACGCAGACCATCTTTTTTTATCAACGGAATTTCCCCCGCCCAATTGCTGGCATTTTCTACAAGTTCCAGTGCGGCAACACTGCCTGTGACCATGGAACGGGTAGAGGAGCATTTGGGGGTAGAGGAGGAGGTGGCCAGTTTTGTGTTGCCCATCGGGGCCACTATAAATATGGACGGGACCAGTCTTTATCAAGCTGTTGCGGCGGTATTTATTGCCCAAGCTTTTGGAATGGATCTTAGTTTTGGGGCCCAATTGGGAATTATAGTAACGGCCACATTGGCTTCCATAGGCAGTGCCGCTGTACCGGGAGCGGGCATGGTAATGCTCGTCATTGTTCTGGCACAGGCCGGAATCCCGGAAGCCGGATTGGCACTTATCTTTGCTGTAGACAGGCCCTTGGATATGTGTAGAACGGTAGTAAATGTTACCGGGGATGCTGCGGTATCCATGATGGTGGCAAAGTCTGTGGACAAATTGGGGGAACCCAAGGCCAAGGAGTGGGGAGATCATTATAGGCCGTCCAAATAGTGCATCATCCTTTAATTTCTGTAGGTTCCGTCAATTGGGATTGCAATAGGGTATTACAATGGTAGATATGATCAAAGAAAGAAGACAACAGGAAATTATCCAACAGTTTCCCAATGTATTTGCAATAGATGCCAATCTGGATAGGTTGGTGAAAAAAATTGAATTGCTTACCTATTTGAACCCTTTAAATATTGAAAAGGAAAAACATCGGTTTTTTTCATCCAAATACGTGGACGAACCTATTTTTAAGTATAAAAAGCTACAATTTAATCCTTATAAACTAAACCGTTTATTCTTTTCACAGCGTTTGGAGCGAATAAAGGATGAACAGATAATGAAATTTTATCAGGAAGTGGTGTATTACTATGCCAATATGATCCAGTGTATCGAGACCATTGGACAGAACAAAAAGTTCTATTACAACTCGCTAAGGGTATACGGCACTCCCACAGAAAAAGATGTTCAGAATGCCAGGTTTATCCTGCATTTGGCCGATGAACCGGATACGGGGGACATGGAAAAGATATATACTCCGGAGGACGCAAAGGCCTATTTTGAAGAGTTTGTACAACAATATAATTTTCCTTTGAATATCTCCTTTTCCAATAGTATTGCTGCAGATGCCATGGTAAGCAATAATACCCAATCCCTCTTAATTAAGAAAAACACCGTTTTTAGCAGAAACCAGCTGCTTACTTTGGCCAATCATGAGATCGGGGTACATTTGGTAACCACATATAACGGTATGTTACAGCCGCTAAAAGTCTTTTACAACGGTTTTCCAAAGAATGTGGAAACCCAGGAAGGATTGGCGGTATTCAGTGAATACATGAGCGGGGCCCTGACTTTGAAAAGATTAAAGGAGCTGGCCTACAGGGTCCTGGCTTCCGACAGTTTGATTAAAGGATATGGTTTTTCGGATACTTTCGATATGCTGCACGGACAATACAAACTGGATCGTAACAAAGCCTTTACCATAACCATGCGGGTCCACCGGGGAGGTGGATTTACCAAGGACCGGCTATATCTAAGTGGATTGAAAAAGATTTATAAAAGGTATAGGGCCGGCCTGTCCATGGATACTTTGTTGACAGGTAAGGTTACCATGGAGTCCGAAGCCACTATAAACCGTTTTAAGGACCTGGGATTGGCAAATAACATAACACATTGCAACCTTGCTTTTCAACAGAATTGTAATAAAAACAGTACTCTGGATTTTATATTGGATAACCTGAAATAAAGGTTATAACCCCGCCTGAACGAAGTCGGGCAGGCCTGCCAGCAAAGATAGGCCTAATCCCTATGAGGG
>CBFGWQ010000145.1:0-10185 GCA_965652575.1 uncultured Arenibacter sp.
TTAGTCCTTCTTTAGAATTTCTTTTACCTTTGTCCTTCTTATGAAAATAAAATAATGGCAAGAATCTTAACCGGTATTCAAAGTACGGGAACCCCTCATCTTGGGAATATTTTGGGAGCGATCATCCCAGCGATAGCAATGGCAAACAATCCCGCAAACGATTCCTTTCTGTTTATTGCGGATATGCACTCACTTACCCAAATAAAGAATGGGGAAGTCTTGAGGAACAATACTTATGCGGTGGCCGCTACCTGGTTGGCATTTGGCCTGGACATTGACAAAACCGTCTTTTATCGGCAAAGCGATATTCCCCAGACCGCGGAACTGGCCTGGTACCTCAGCTGTTTTTTTCCCTACCAAAGACTAACCTTGGCACATTCCTTTAAAGATAAGGCGGACCGCTTGGAAGATGTGAATGCAGGTTTGTTCTTCTATCCCATGCTAATGGCCGCGGATATACTTCTATACGATGCCGAGATTGTCCCTGTTGGCAAGGATCAAATGCAGCATTTGGAAATGACCCGGGACGTGGCCTCAAGGTTCCATGCCCAATTGGGGGAAACCTTTGTAATGCCCGAGGGAAAGGTACAGGAAGAGACCATGTATATCCCTGGTACCGATGGCTCCAAAATGAGCAAGAGCAAAGGAAACTTAATAAGCCTTTTTCAGACCGATAAACAATTGCGCAAACAGATCATGGGCATTCAAACGGACAGTACCCCTATGGAGGCTCCTAAAGATCCTGATACGGATAACGTATTTGCCCTTTATAAAATATTGGCTACAGAAAATCAAGTTGCCGAAATGCGGTCCAATTATATAAACGGCAACTACGGCTACGGCCATGCCAAACAAGCATTGTATGAAGTGGTCCTGGAACGATTTGGCGAAGCCAGGGAAAAGTTCGATTATTATATAAACCACCTAAACGAACTGGATGAAGCCTTGGCCTTTGGGGCCGAAAAAGCCAAGAAGGTGGCCGATGGGGTTTTGGAAAGGGTAAGGATGAAGGTAGGGTATTGATTTTTTAAAAAATATACCTATTGGTCGGTTTACTCCGTTCCATGATGTCTTCCCAAAAAAATAATGGGGTTGAACGGTAGTTTATGTTCCATGTAGTACCAAACAGCTTCATTGTTTATTTAAAGAACACCCTTTTGCATACCTATTGGTCTGTTAATTTTAAATGGCTTCGAACAATTTACCGGGAAGCGGCCTCACTACTCCCTTCATTTCCATATTCAATAAGGTGGAGGAAACCTTAAATATGGGCAGTTTACAATCCAGGGCAATGTGGTCCAACATTTTTTTGCCCCCCTGTTGCAAATAAGTATAGATTTCCTGCTCGGTATCGTCCAGTGCTACAAATAATTGCTTTTGAATAATAGCAGGCTCCTTTTCCTCCAACTCCCAGCCCAACATATAGATGAGATCGGCGGCCGACGTAAGCATTTGTGCCTTCTGCTGTTTAATGAGGTTATTGCATCCGCTACTGTACTTATCCCGGGTTCTTCCGGGTACGGCAAAAACATCGCGATTATAACTGTTGGCAATATCCGCAGTAACCAGACTACCTCCTTTTTCCGCAGATTCCACTACAATGGTAGCCTCTCCCATACCTGCTATAACGCGATTTCTCTTTAAGAAATTTTCCCTATCGGGTTGACTCGTACTCCAAAATTCCGTGAAGAACCCACCATTTTTATTTACCTCGGGCACATATTTTTCATGGACTTTTGGATACATCTGATTTAGGCCATGGGCCAAACATCCTATGGTCTGTAACCCATGTTTCACGGCTGCCCTTTGTACACATATATCCACGCCATAGGCAAACCCGCTCACAATAACCGGGTTCAGAGGGGCCAATTCCTCAATGAACTGCTCACAAAATGCAGTGCCATAACCCGTAATATTTCTGGTACCTACAATACTAATGATCTTTTGGTGGCTCAAATCTATATTCCCTTCGCTAAAAAGTAAAATGGGGCTATCTATACAGTGTTTTAAATAGGCCGGATAATTGTCCTCCATAAAATAATGAAGGTTTATTTCCTGACTCATAATGAATTCATACTCCATCCAAGCGGCCTCCAAATGCTCCCTGTCCATAAGTCCCTTCAGGGTAGCGGAACCAATGCCGTCCAACTTTAACAACTGTGTCATTTTTTCTTCAAAGACAGCTAAGGGACTTCCGCAAGCGGATATTAATTTTTTTGCCGTTATATCGCCAATATTGGGTACGTTCTGCAACCTAAGAACAGCAATTATTTCATCTTTAGACATTTGTGGAACCAGCTTAGTTGTTCACAAAATACACAAAATATAATGTTAATAAAAAGTTATGCACAGAGTTTTGAACTTGTTAATTTTTTCCAATCTTTGTCCCTATGGGAACCGAACATTACATAGCGGAGCTACTTTATAGATACAATTGTGTAATGGTACCGGAATTTGGTGCCTTTTTGACTCAGCTAAAATCGGCCGTTATCAACGAGGCGACAAATTCGTTCCACCCTCCCTCAAAGGTAATCTCGTTTAACGAACAACTGACTTCCAATGACGGATTATTGGTATCCTATATGGCCGATGCCGAAAAAATATCCTATGAGGACATGCAGAAGCAAATAGCCGCCGTATCCCTCAAATGGAAGAATCTCCTAAAAGGAGGAAATAGATTGCATCTTCCCAATATAGGCGAGTTGTGGTTGAACAAGGAAGGAAAGACCCAGTTCCAGCCTTCGTACCAGACCAATTATCTAACCTCGTCCTTTGGACTATCCACGTTTGTGGCTACTCCGATCTCTAGGGAAATTTTAAAGGAGGAAGTGGTAGCGTTGGAAGAAAAAATTCCGTTTATGATTACCCCGGAGGCCAGGAAGGAAACTACCCTTAGGCCTTATTTAAAATATGCGGCCGTAATATTATTGGCCGTTGCCACTGGTTTTACCGGTTATCGCCTTTATAATGAGAAGGTCTATGATCAAGAACTGGTGAGACAGGAAGCGCAACAACAAGTTTCCAAAAATATACAGGAAGCCACCTTTTTCAATACCGCCCCCATGGAATTACCTGCGGTATCCTTAAACGTCATCACCAACAAAAAAAGTGGTGTTCACCAAGTTATTGCCGGCGCTTTTAGAATTCGGGAAAACGCCGAAAAGAAAGTCCTTCAACTTAAAGAAAAAGGATACGATGCCTCTTATCTTGGTGTTAACCAATATGGATTGCATATGGTAGCCTATGACAGTTTTGACGATGCCAAGGAAGCCCTGACTTATTTGAGGAAAATAAAGCAGTCCGAATCGTCCGAAGCCTGGTTGCACACCGTAAAATAATCCCCGCTCCCCTTTTTAGCTTAATATTGCCAATGTATGTATCTTTGCTCGGACAAAACCATACAATGGTATTACATAAGTTTTGGAACGAATATAATTTCCTGACAAGGACTGTGGGATAAGTGGGCAATTAGCAGTTTACGGTTGGCAAAAAATATTTCACTGCCCTCTGCCACTGTCAACTATGGACACCCGAAATGTATAGAAACCAATCCTCGTAACCATCGGGAGCAGGCCTGCCGGTAAAGGCAAGGGTTTTAACTTTTAACTGGATAATAAATATGGAGCCAAAGACGCCCAGTGAATCACGCACCATAATGACCGATATGGTCCTTCCAAGTGAAACCAATCCTTTGAACAATTTGTTCGGGGGCGAATTGTTGGCCAGAATGGACCGTGCTGCCAGTATAGCTGCCAGGCGCCACAGCAGGCGTATAACCGTTACTGCTTCCGTAAACCATGTAGCCTTTAACCAGGCTGTTCCGGTAGGAAGTGTTGTATCGGTAGAGGCCGCCGTTTCAAGGGCCTTCAAAACCTCCATGGAAGTATTTATAGATGTATGGATGGAAGACCGGTTTAATGGCGAGAGATCCAAGGTAAACGAGGCCATCTACACTTTTGTGGCCGTAGACGATAGCGGAAAACCTACCACAGTACCCGAATTGAGGCCGGAAACCGATCTGGAGATAGAACGATATGAGGCCGCCCTGCGCAGAAAACAACTAAGTTTGGTACTTGCAGGCAAGATGAAGCCCAAGGATGCCACCGAGCTGAAGGCCTTGTTTATGAATTAAAAATCGAAATTATTGGGGTCGGGACCAAATCTTTTTCCACGGTCCAATTGCTCTAATTTTTTAACATCCCCGGCAGCAAGCTCAAAATCAAAAATATCGGCATTGGCCCTGATCCGTTCCTTCTTAACAGATTTTGGAATGGTGACCACCCCCTTTTGCAAATCCCATCGCAGTACAATCTGGGCAATGGTCTTCTTGTATTTTGCCGCCAGATCCTTCATGATATCCAACTCAAAGATATGCCCCTGCATCAATGGGGACCAAGCTTCATACTGAATGGTATTTTTATTGCAAAAATCAATTAAATCCTGTTGTACCAAATACGGATGAAATTCCATTTGGTTTACCATGGGGACAATTTCGGAAAAAGAAAGTAGATCTTCCAAATGGTGTTGCATAAAATTACTTACTCCTATGGCCCTTACCCCTCTATGCTTGTACAAATATTCCATTGCCCGCCAAGTCTCCCTATATTTTCCCTTTACCGGCCAATGCACCAGATATAGATCCAAATAGTCCAAATTTAACCGCTTTAAACTAGCCTCGTATGCCTTTATGGTACTTTCATAACCTTGATCGCTATTCCACACCTTGCTCACCACAAATATATCCTTACGTTCAACACCGCTTTCCCTAATACCTAAACCTACACCCTCTTCATTCCCGTAGATCGAAGCAGTGTCTATATGGCGATAACCGTCCTGCAACGCCCATTTTACGGCATTGGCTACTTCCTGTCCATCTTCGGACAAATACACCCCCAAACCAAAATAGGGCATTTCCACGCCATTGTGCAGCCTAAAAGTTCCTTTTACATCCGTTAAATTTTTCAATTTCAAATTATTTTATAGTTGATATATCCATTCCTCGGGATTAAGGCGGGTAGTATCCTTATAAAGATAAAATTTTAACTGGGTTGTGCCGTTGGATTTGCTGGTGTAGATATCCCCCAGATCCGACTTGGTGTTTACCTTATCCCCTTTCTTTACATAAACCCTGGAAAGATTGTAATAGGTACTTATATAGTTACCATGCTTAATCTGTACCCCTTTGTTCCCCCCTGGAACGGACAGGATGGCTATAACCTCCCCCTCAAAAATGGCCCTGGCCCTGGATCCCTCATCGGTGGCAATGATCACCCCGTTACTTTCGTGTTTAATTCCCGGATAAACGGCATCATTATAGACCCCAAACCCCTGTCTTTTAATCCCCTTTTCCACTGGCCAGATCAATTTCCCCTTGTTGGCCGAAAAATTATTGGCCACGATGGCAGCCTCGGGAGTCAATACAAACTTACTACTACTCGTTGCGGTCGTACTAGTGGACTTACCGGCTTCCCTGTTGGAGGCTGCAATTGCACTGCGTATCAATCTTTCAATTTGTTCATCGATCCTCTTGGCTTCCTTCTTTTTATTTTCAATGGCCGTAGCATATTTGCTTTCGTTCTTCCTTATACTCTTCAACAATTCCTTCTGGGACTGTATTTCCTTGTACAACTGATCTTTGATCCGGGTATTTTCCGCCACCAGTTTGTCTTTCTCCTTACGCTGATCGGAAAGATCCTTGTTCAATTGGGTAAGTTCGTTCGTTTTGACCACAATTTGCTCTCCCTGTTCCTTTCTGTACTGGGTATATTGCTTCATATACTGGAAACGCTTATAAGCTTGTAGGAAATTCTCAGAGGATAAAAGAAACATCAACCTGCTTTGTCCGGATTTATTTTGATAGGACTTCCGGATCATATTCCCGTACTCTTCTTTTAGAAAAGCCAGATCATTGCGCAGTTTTCCAATGTTCCGCACATTTGTGTTTATCTGTCTATTAAGTAAATTGGACTGCTGATTGGTGACCCGGATCAACTGCTGCCGCACGTTTATCTTTTGGTCCATGGCCTCCATCTGTTCCAGGACATTTCCCTTTTCTTTTTTTTCTGCGAACAACAACCGGTTAATTTCGGATATTTCTTTTTGGAGTTGCTCCCGCTTGGATTCCAAAGCCTTCTGTTCATTCGTCTGAGCCATGGTTACATAGCTACAATGAATGAATATAACTAAAAGATAATAAACTATATAAGAGCAATAACTTCTCATATTAATTTAATACAATTTCTTTAAAACCATTTGGTATATTATACGGAAAGCTCAACACCTTATTAAATTCGATATTCCGAAACTCTAGGGTAATATTGTTGGTATTATCCCCATCAATGGCCAAAATAGCTATGGTCTCGGGTAAAATCCATTTATTCACTTTTTGATAGTTCTTATAATTGATTTCCAACAATCGTTTCTCCCATGGTTGGGACAACTGTTGTGTAGCCATTTTATAATTCAAGGGTTCAATTTGAAATAGTGTTTTAAATAGCTCTCCAGCTTTTTTTGGCTTCAACTGATAATTATTGTTGGCAATTTCCACCGAATACTTTTCATCCCGTAAATCGAAAAGAGGCTCTCCCAATAGAAGATTTTGTACCTTTTGAAAATTGAGATCGGTCCCCAACAACTGACTTAAATAGGAGAAATTCCCGTCAAAATATTCATTGTCCAGTTTGTTATAAAACGATACCCTGTCCGGTGTAATGTATGCTTTTACGATTCCTAAGGGGGCACTTAACCAAATGGCCCTGTCTTTTTCCATCCTGAAACTAACGCTTACACTTTGACTGCTTTCCCCGTCAGCATAATCTATCTTCATTTTTCCACTTAGGGTTTTAAAATTAATGTGGGAATAATAGTGGTTTCTAATGACCGCCTTGGCACTCAAATTTTCATCCACCGTACCGCTTTTAATTAGGCTTGTAGACTTGCACGAGAACACCAATGCCACAAAAATACCAAGCATGGCCCATTTTTGAAGTCCTTTAATACTGTATCCCATAGATTTACGACCCGGATTTTAATTTACTAAGATACATATTTGCTTTGGAAGAATTTCCCAAAGCATTGTTAGCATCCACTAATTCTTTGTACATTTTATTGGCCAGATCAACATCGTCCAATAAATAATCCAAGCCCGACTCCAATATCTCGATGGCTTCCTTATATTTCTTTACCTTATTTAAACTAAGTCCGTAAGCGTAATAAAAATAGGGTTGCGCCGGAAAATGCTCTAAGGCCTCCCCACTAACGGATGCTGCATTTATAAAATCGCTCTTCGCCAAATAACCGGAAATATTGGATACATAAACAGCCATAGGACTTTCCTTTTCAGCCGTTACCACAATTGTATCCTTCTTAATTTTAGCATTTTCCTTGCTCTCCATGGAGCTGTTTATTCTTGAGGTAAGATCCTTGGAAAATGCCGAAACCTTCATACCGTTAAGTATCTTTAAGGCACTTTCATAATTTTCCCGCTTAAAATAGATGGTAGCGAGATTTTCCCGGAGTTTCGCATTATTGTAGGGAATTTTATCTTTTACCACGTCCAAGTCCGACCCCTGACCATGTGCAATATCTACCAAGCTATTCAATACCCAGAAATTATCCGGCCTGGCGTTCAAAGCAACAATAGCATATTGCTGGGCCAAAACAAACTGTTTGGATGCCAAGTAGGCCTTGGCCAGTTCATGGTCCAAAACGGAATTGTTCGGGTCCAGGCGTTTACATTCCAAAAAGAGATTAATTGCCCTATCGTAGTTTTCAATGCCCTTTTGCTTTAATGCTTCAAAGAATTTCTCCTGAAACTCATCGGTATATTCCTCCAAAAATATATCGGCACCCCTTTCTTCCTTAATTTCAGTCTCTTGGGCACAACCAGTCCTTGGAATTAAAACTAACCCCAAGGCAAAAATAAATATGTATATCCTCCTTCCCATATACAAGTTCCTTCCAAACTAACAGACCTTATAACATGATCCACTTAAACCCAACATTGGATAACCCTATAATTACTTTTATTGCAACAGTTTCCCGTATCGTAATAGGAAAACAATCCTATATCTCCATAAAATTAGTGATAATGCCAGAACCCTCCCCGTTTCTCCAAGGGTTTTATTTTACCCCGGTACTGCCAAATCCTCCTGCTCCCCTAGAAGTTTCGGAAAGCTCCTCCACCAAGTGCCACTCTGCCCTTTCGTGCTTGGCAATGACCAATTGGGCTATACGCTCCCCATTCTCTATAGTGAAGGCCTCGGTGGACAGATTAATCAGTATTACCCCTACTTCCCCCCTGTAATCGGCGTCAACCGTGCCAGGTGCATTTAGAACCGTAATCCCTTTTTTCGCCGCCAGCCCACTTCTTGGTCTCACCTGTGCCTCATAACCAATTGGAAGCTCCAGGAAAAGACCCGTCTTTATTATAGTTCTTTCCATAGGTTGCAACACAACGGATGCTGTAAGATTGGCCCTAAGATCCATCCCGGCAGAAGCCAGGGTTTCGTAATTAGGTAAGGGGTGGACCGATTTATTGATGATCTTTATTGTCATTTTCTCAGAAATATTTGTTTTAATTTATCATTTTCAAGCCTATAGACCAGGCCTAAAAATATAATGAAAAATATACTGCCAATAATCAGATTACGATTGAAAACATAAAAAGATAGCATGGAAAATGAAATGGAGACCACAAGGTAAAAAGTTATCTTTCTATGGTTGTATGGTATAGGATAATACATTCTGCCAAAAAAGAAAGAAAGTATTACCATGGAGGCGTAGGCCACCAATGTAGCCACGGCAGAGGCCACATATCCAAAATAGGGGATAAAGGCAAAATTGATAATTATTGTTAGGACTGCCCCTATGAGGGAGATATAAGCCCCAAATTTTGTACGGTCCGTTACTTTGTACCACACCGAAAGGTTGTGGTAGATCCCCAGGCAAAAACTGGCCAATACTACCAGGGGAACAATGGACATGGCCTCCCAATACGATTCATCCCTGACCAAAATAAGCTTCAGCACATCGGCGAATACCACTACCCCCAATAATATTATACTTCCCAAAATAACAAAGTAGTTGGTAATCTGCGCGTAGGCCCTTTGAGGCTTATCGGAAGTGGAATGACTAAAGAAAAAGGGTTCTATCCCCATTCTAAATGCCGTGGCGAACAAGGTCATAAACATAGCCAATCTGTAACAAGCCGAATATTTGCCAATTTCACTTTCAGCAATATCCTCCGGTAAAAGATAGGAAAGTATAATTTTGTCGAATACCTCATTGATGGTAAAAGCAATTCCGGCCACCAAAACCGGTCCGGCGTATTCCATCATTTTATACCATAATTGTTTATCAAATACGTAGGGCCTTCTAACGTACAACCTCAGCATTAAAAGAAACGTAATGCCGCTTGCAATCAAGTTTGATATAAAGATGTAAGAGATTTCAAAATTTGGCCGGTACAGGGCACTAAAGGATGAATCCGGCCTATCCACAACGATTTGTGGCAACAATATTAAAAAGAAAAGATTCAATCCAAAATTTATGGCCACATTGGAAATCTTGACCAAGGCGTAACGCATTGGTTTTTCATTGGCCCTAAGCCAGGCAAAGGGCACTATCACCAAGGCATCCAGGGCAAGTATCCAAATGGCATAACCAATGTATTTTTCATCAATATTGGTAAAACTGGCAACACTGTCCTTAAAAAGAAAGGCAAAGACCACAAAAAGAAAGGTAGTGGCAACAATCGAAATAAGGGACGTGGTAACCACAGTTTTACGGTCATCGGACCTGGTATAAAACCTAAAAAAGGCGGTTTCCATGCCGTAGGACAAAATCACATTAAATATAGCGAACCAAGAAAAAATAATACTTACCTCCCCAAAGCCTGCCGTTTCAAGAACCTCTGTGTAGAGAGGCAATAACAAAAAGGACAGCATCCGGGGCAAGACCGTAGCCAGACCATAGATAAACGTCTGTTTAAATAGTTTTTTAAGTGGATTCAAAGAAATCTATGAATTAGCTTTAAAATTAGGGATTTAATCGATGTGGGCAAAGTTAGTAAATTAGCTTATGCGACAAATATCTCCATAAATATAAAAACCCCACAATAATGTGGGGTTCTATGTTTTGAAACCTATCAATGGCGACAGGACTTTTATTTAAAATTTAATTGTT
>CBFGWQ010000146.1:0-10004 GCA_965652575.1 uncultured Arenibacter sp.
GGATCCAAAGTAGCTATAGTTTCTCCCCAAATGCCAAATCCCCTGCATCCCCGATACCTGGAACTATATACCCCCTGTTGTTCAATTCAAAATCTATAGCGGCAATCCATAAATGTGTCGACTCAGGAAAAACGGTTTTAAGATGTGCTATCCCGGATTGTGAACCTATTACGGAAATAATATGGATCTGCTTGGGACTACCATGATTTTTTAGGGCGTTCAAAACATTTTCCAAAGTCTTGCCCGTGGCCAACATTGGGTCTGTTAGTACCAAGGTCTTATTCTCCAGGGATGGGGCAGCAAAGTATTTTACAATGACCTCAAAAGCATCTTCATCGCCCCTGTGGTGCCTAAATGCAGAAATAAACGCATTCTCCGCATGGTCAAAATAATTTAATAGGCCCTGATGTAAGGGAAGACCGGCACGTAAAACGGAGCATAAAACCAAATCATCAATGGGCAAGGACATTTCCTTGGTTCCCAAGGGAGTTTGAACGGTTTGCTTCCTATAGTTTAGGGTCTTGCTCAATTCATAGCCCAAAATTTCACCAATGCGTTCAATATTACGCCTGAAGCGCATACTATCACCTTGAATTTTAATTTCCCTGATTTCGGAGACAAATTTATTGAGCAGTGAATTTTCATCCCCTAGGCTGTGTATGATCATCTATTGGCCTTTTGGTATCAAGATACTGAATTCTCCTTACAAAGGCCATAAAATTTTCAATGTAGGGGAATCGGGTTTATTATTTTTTTCCAAAGCAATTATCGCTGCCATAGTATCATGTCGTTCTCCAAGGGTACGGATATATTTTCATAACAGGGAACTATTCGTGCCGTATAATGGCATGAAGGCCTGGTGGTACTTATACATACTTGGCAATCATAATCCTGCCCGTTCCCTGAAAGCCCTCCGATTTCCATTTTAATAATTTCATTTGGGCCGCCATTCCGGCCTTCGGCAAAAAGTTCAACAGAAATGTTGTCCGGGCTTATATGGTTCAACCAAACCTTTATATTGAATTGATACCCCCCTTCAATGTTCTCAATTAAGGTTTGCCCAATGCGCATTTGCGGCCATTTTTTCTTCAGATCGTGAAATGTATTTACCATCTGCCTGCCTGCCGACCCCCTTAAGCTTGCTCTCTTAATGTAATTATCCGCAGCAGGGAGATAGTATTTTTCAGTGTATTCCCTTACGGCACGATTGGCAGAATACTTGGGAGTCAAGATAGACATACTGTTTCTCATTTTTGCAACCCATTTTTCCGGTATCCCATCCTTATTCCGATCATAAAATTCCGGCACCACTTTTTGTTCCAGCAGCTCGTACATTTCATTGGCTTCCATAGCGTCCCTGTTAAGATCCTCCCCATGTTCACGACCATCTCCCAAGGCCCAACCTACTTCTGGAGTATAGGCTTCCGCCCACCAGCCGTCCAACTCCGATAAATTGATCCCTCCGTTTACCAAAACCTTCATACCACTGGTGCCACAGGCCTCCCAAGGCCTCCTGGGCGTATTTATCCACACGTCCACCCCTTGGACAAGATGTTCCGTTAACAACATATCATAATCGCTTAGAAACACCACATGCCTATATAAATTATGTTTTTGAATGAATTGTATCCATTGCCTTATCAAAGCTTTTCCCGTTTCATCAAATGGTGGGGCCTTTCCGGCTATCACCAATTGCACCGGCCGCTGGGGATTAGTAAGGATACGGATAAATCTTGCCTCATCGTACAAAAGTAAGTTTGGCCTTTTATAAGGGACAAATCTACGTGCAAATCCCAGGGTCAAGGTTTCCATATTAAAGATCTGCATGGCCCTTTCCACTATTTCAGGGGACTGACCGGCATCTTCCGTTTGCCCTTGGAACCTTTCACGGACAAAATTTATCATATAATACCTGGAATCGTTCCTAAATTTCCATAAATCCAGGTCGGATACGGTAAAAATATCTTGTTCAACCGATTCCAAATGCCCCCTCCATCGCTCCTTTCCACAGGCTTGCGTCCAGATTTTATCGGCATATATGGAATCCCAACTCGGCATGTGGACCCCATTGGTCACATACCCTACCGGCACTTCATTTGCTGGCCATCTTTTAAACAATTTTCCAAAAAGATTTCTGCTTACCTCCCCGTGAAGCCTGCTTACCCCATTTACGGCACTACTGCCGCGAATGGCCAAATAGGCCATATTAAAATACTGGGATGAATTTTGAGGATCATCCCTGCCCAATGCCAAAAGGTCATTAATATCCATATGTAAATCCTCTTTGGCATAGTTGCCAAAATACTGCCACATTAAGGACGGACTGAAATTATCAAATCCTGCCGCCACAGCGGTATGGGTAGTGAACAAATTACCTGCACGTGTAACTGCCAGGGCCTCTTCAAAGGAAACGTCATTCCCTCTCATAAAATCGGCCGCCCGCTCCAGTACAAGAAACGCGGAGTGTCCTTCGTTCATGTGGCACACCTCAGGTGCAATGTCCATGGCACGGAGCAATCTCCAACCCCCAATACCCAGAATAATTTCCTGCTGAATGCGAAGATCCGTCCCGCCACCGTATACGGCACTGGTAATTCCTCTGTGCTGTGGCATGTTTACAGGATCATTACTATCCAACAGGTAAAGTTTGGCACGGCCTACCTGCACCTGCCATGTCCGCAGCCATACCGTATGGCCCGACAAGGATATATTGATCCGCAACCATTCCCCATTCGGCAACCGTAGGGGCGAAATGGGCAATTGCCCTGGATCATTGTATGGAAAAAGCGCCTGTTGGGTACCAAACCGATCGATCAGTTGTCTAAAATATCCCTGTTGATAAAGAAGTCCAACAGCAATTACGGGAATCCCTAGATCACTTGCCGATTTTAATTGATCCCCCGCAACATTGCCCAGGCCGCCTACATAAATGGGCAATGCTTCACTGAGCATGAATTCCATACTAAAATAAGCCAGACATTTTAGGGACGAGGTGGGATATTTCTTTTGGAACCAGGCCGGATCGTTGTGGAATTTTTCCTTAAGTTTCATCATTTCATCCAACTTGTTCCGGAAAGCTTCATTTGACATTTGAAATATGAGCTGGTCCCGGGACACATTCTGCAAAACCACCCACGGATTATGGGTTTCCATCCAAAGGTCCGGATCCAATTGGTACCATAGTTCATCTACCGCATGGTTCCATGACCATCGCAGATCAAGGGCCAATTCTGCAAGATCGTCCACCCCATCAATATCGGTAGGTATAAAGCCATATACCTGATTGTTGATTAGTGGTTGTCGCAAATTATTTTTTTCGTTTCCTGCCATGTGTCCGTTTTTCAAAACCCCAAAATAGCGGGAGGTTGCATACTTTTGGAACAAAGGTTTTTAATGCTGTACTTGGGGCATTTATCATGGCCGGCATATTTTTTATAGAATTTCCATAAACTAGCCTCAAAAATAAAGGCCCCTTAAACAGAAATATTGCTTCAAAATAGGCCTCCCTAATCAGACGATACGGTTTTCAACAATATAAATTCACTAATATTTACCATATCTATTGCACCAACCAATTTTGAATTTCCGGTTACCGGAAAAAAATGCTTCTTTTCCTTTCCTGCCAATTCCAACACTTTAATGATTTCGGTAGATTCATCGATCACGGTAAAGTTTTTATCCATAATCTCCTTTACTAAAATGGAGGGGGTCTTGGCGTGTTTAATGATATCGTTTTGGGTCACTATTCCCATTATTTCCTTGTCCAGTGCCACTACAAAATCCTTTTCCGTACCTGCCAAAAGGATGTCCATTACCTCCTGTACATTGTTGTCCGGCCGCAACACTGTTATATTGGTCAAGGTAGCCTCCTTAACCAAATGCCCCTGCAATATGGAATTTTGCCTAACCATTTGATTCTCGCCATACGCCCCAAAGAAAATAAAAAAGGCGATCAGGATTAAAAAGGGATTTATAAAAAAGCCCAAAATGAAAAATACAACGGCCAAGGCCTGACCAATGGCTGCGGCTATATTGGTGGCTTCCACCCTACTTAACCTAAAACCCAACAGAGCCCTAAGTACACGACCCCCATCCATGGGAAACGCCGGAATAAGATTGAAGAGTACCAGCATAACGTTGGCTATAAACAAATAGAAAAGGAAATTTTGCAAGTTGGGTGCATAAAGTATCTCCTCTACCACCACACCATCAAAATTAAAATAACGCTTTAGCGGTATCACCAGGGACAATAAGAGGGCAATTACAACATTAACGGCAGGGCCGGCAAGGGCCACTAGAAGTTCCTGCCCAGGTTTTTCAGGCATTTTTTCCAAGGTAGCTACTCCCCCAATAGGTAAAAGGATAATTCTTCGTGTCCTAATATTAAATTTTCCTGCCATCAGGGCATGGCCCAGTTCATGCAACACTACACAGGCCATCAACACCAAAATAAAACCTTGATTTACAGCTACCCTTGTAAAGTTACCGCTATTCTGAAATTCAACGAACCCGGCCCAGATCAACAATAAAGCAAAGGTCCAATGCACCTCCAATTGGATGCCCGCAATCTTTCCCAACCTTAAAAAACCCTTCATAAACAATATTTTGTTGAAGATATATGTGCAGTGCGACAATGACAATGACAATCGTCATGAGCTGTTATATTGCCGTAAGAACAACTATGAATTATAAGAACAGAACATTTGAAACCCGAGAATGGATGCTCCATTTCTCTATAGGACACTTAGGACATTTATAGGTATTGGATGATAAAGATTTTTAATATGCCTATGGCATAAGATCCTTGTCCGAAAAAAGGGGAAACCTTAACATTTCCCAATCCCATCCAGGTCCGTTGGAAATGGGTTGCAGTCTTCCCCTTTAATTATGAATTTCCCAACCTTTTATAAAGCCAACATTCCACCATCTACCACATGGGTAGTGCCCGTAATGTATTTGCTCTGGTCCGATGCCAGGAAAAGGGCCATCTCGGCAATTTCCCTGGACTCCGCGTAACGCCCCAAAGGTACGGCGGCCTCAAAACCTTTCATGACCTCATCGGGGCTGCCGGGCGACATATCCCCTTCAATACGCCGCATCATATTATTGTTTACCGGGCCCGGATGAACGGTATTTACCCGAATTTTACGTTTGGCATTTTCCAGGGCTGCTACCCTCATTATACCAACCAAGGCATGTTTGCTGGCCACATAGGCCCCCAATCCCTCAAACCCCTTTAAACCGGCAACCGACGAGGTGATGATTACACTACCCCCATCCTTCATTTTTGGAACCACATATTTACATCCCAACCAAACCCCTTTTAGATTTACCGCAATAACCTTATCAAAAATATCGTCCGGATAATCCGTTATTGGCCTTGAAGCACCTTCAATCCCTGCATTTGCAAAAAATATATCGATCTTTCCATGGACTTCCAAGGTCGTTTCCACAAACCTTTCCGTATCCTTTACCTTGGATACATCGGCCACGCAATAGGAAAGGTTTTCGTGATCCAGCTCATAGCTCGCTTTTTCCAAAACTTCCTTACTTATGTCCACAATGACCACTTTGGCACCCTCTTCCAAAAAGAGTTTTGCCGTGGCCAGGCCAATGCCACCGGCTCCACCGGTAATAACGGCTACTTTATCCTGCAATCTTGACATTCTCAATTGTTTAAAGTTATCTTTCTTATTTCCCAACCTTGATTTTGGGTATGGACCGCTACAAGACCATCAGACAATCTCTTTGCCCCTATTGTAGGCCGCTGATATCTTTTTTTTGTCATTTGGATATTATCCCTTTTACTGTAAAATTCAAGGATCTTACCGGAAGTATCCAGCAGTACATCGTGAAATTTAAATTCGTAGATATTTAGATCAAATTCGTTCTTGCCCTTCATGACCTTCTCAAATAGGACTGCCGTAGTATAGCCATCCTTAAAGGGATACACATTTAACAGTTGGGGTTCTAAAACTATGTTTCCCAGGGCATCTATAAATCCAAATACGGGAACATCCTCCTCTACAGTTTTGGTGATCAAGCACCTGCCCTCTTTGAACATTGGAAACCGGACCCCGGAAATATCATTTTTAGAGGTATCGGCATTCCTATTCCAATAGATATCGCTGCGAAAATCGATGACCATAGTACCCTCTTCATTAATAAAGCCCCATCGATCCCCTTGCCGAACAGCCGCCAGGCCTTCGCTAAAAGGAGCAATTTCATCAATATTTTTAATGGTTTGGGAAGACACAAGGTTGCATAGTATGAACATGGCAAATGCCGTAAAAATATTTTTTTTCATGACTTCAAATTTTAATTTTCACTAAAGTAGTTTACAGAATACCGATACAAAATGACCAATGTCATACGTATGGAAATAAAAAATATACTTTAGTGTCCAATCAGTCTTTAAACGGACCCTATTCCTGTCAGCCCTAAAAAAGGTCCCTCCATTTTAATTGGGGAAATATTGGAAAAGCTATTGCCAACCATGCAAGATTGGCGGTAATGACATTCAAGGTTTAACCAAAGGAATCGAAATCCTGCAACCACTATGGTATTAATTTTTCAACAATAGCTCCAATTTGCCCAGCATTACCAGTTCGGCCTTGTTTTTCCCTGCAAAACTATTGGAAATGGCGTTTGCCGTATCCAGGATCAATACCTTGATGAACGCACTGAAAATACCCCTATTGTCCTTATAGAACTCCTTGAACTCTTGAAAGGATTCTTCACTGTCCCTATCATTGTCCAATGCCCAATCAAATACCGATTCGATCTGAAAGGCCGCATCGCTACCAAATTCATCCTCCAATTCATCTACCTCCAACCAGTATTTTCGGATAAAGTTCCTTAGTATGTTTATTTCCTTCCCGTGTATCCGGGAATCCGCCTTAGCTATCGCATAGAACAATTTTCCCAGGTTTTCGTACAATTCCTTACCCACTTTCCCTGTATTTTTCATTTTTAAATTCCTTAATTCTATATCCCCAAAAATAGGAAGTGGTACACTTTATTTCTATGACAATAATCAGTTTAAAAATTTTATCTTTGGCTTATGCGGGCCTTCCAAAAAAATAGTGAAATATTCAATCTACTTTCCGAAGGGGTATCCGAAGGAATTATAGTGGTCAATACCCAACAGTTAATAGTGGCGACCAATTCCTCTGCCGAGCGAATGTTCGGATATGTAAAAGGGGAACTTTTGGAAAAACCATTGGACACCCTGATACCCGGAAGGTTCCACAGGCATCATGGCCATCATGTGGAAGATTTTATCCACAAAAGTGAACGTAGGCAAATGGGCCAGGGAAGGGATATATACGGAGTACGCAAAAATGGGGAGGAATTTCCCGTTGAGGCAGGCCTCAACCCTTTCAAACTATTCGATGAAACCTATGTAATGGCCCTTGTTATCGATATTACCGAACGAAAGATCAAAGAAAGGGAGCTCAGCCATTGGGCCAGAATATTTGATGAATCCCTTAACGAAATCTATGTTTTCGACGCCAACTCACTACATTTTGTAAACGTTAACAAAGAGGCGCAGCGAAATATGGGCTATAATCTGGAAGAATTTAAGGCCTTGAAACCATTGGATATAAAGCCCCATATGGATTCCCCACAATTCCGTTTACTACTGGAGCCCCTGCTCAATGGTGCAAGGGATAAAGTAAAATTCGAGACCGACCATCAAAGAAAGGATGGGTCCTTCTATCCTGTGGAAGTACATTTACAGCTATCCACATTTGGTGAAAAAGAAGTTTTTGTAGCTATAATCCTCGATATAACGGAACGAAAAAATTATACCGAAAAACTGGAAAAAAAAGTACAGGAACGCACCAAACAACTTACGGAGGCCCTGGCCAAGGAAAAGGAACTGAACGAACTAAAAACACGCTTTCTTTCCCTGGTCTCCCATGAGTTCAAGACCCCTTTGAGCAGTATACTTACCTCTATAACCTTATTGGCCAAGTATACGGAAGGCCACCAACAGGAAAAACGGGACAAGCACGTAGAGACCATAAAGAACAAAGTACGTTATTTGGATACCATATTGACCGACTTTCTTTCTGTGGAGCGTTTGGATTCGGGCAAGGTAAACTATAAGGTCGAAACTTTCCCCCTCAGCAAAATTGTAAACGAGGTCGTCTATGGGGCCAACATGTTGCTCAAGGCGGGCCAAACCATACAATATCCCGAGAATATCGATGATATTTTTATCAGGTTTGATGAAAAAACCTTGGAATTGGCCCTGTCCAACCTGATTCACAATGCCATTAAATATTCGCCCGAAGATACCCTTATAAGCCTAGCGGTAAACCAGTTAAAGGATACTATTCTAATAGAGGTCATCGATCGTGGCATTGGCATACCTGCCGAGGATCAAAAACATATTTTTAATCGTTATTTCAGGGCCGAAAATGCCTTATTGAACCAAGGTACGGGCATCGGACTTAACATTGCCAAGCAGCATTTGGAGAATCTTGGTGCTACCATTGAATTTATAAGCGAAGAAAATAAAGGATCTGTTTTTACTATAGTCATCCCATTGGAAAACTTAAATTGAGAGAACAATGAAAACCATTCTATTGATCGAGGACGATAGGGCCTTACGGGAAAACACCGAAGAGCTTTTGGAACTTTCGGGTTATTCCGTGATTACCGCCCCAAACGGAAAAATCGGCATCCAATTGGCCAAAGAAAAACGACCGGATATTATCGTCTGCGACATTATGATGCCAGAAGTTGATGGTTATGGTGTTCTAAAGGATCTGTCTTCAAATGAAAATACCAAACACATTCCCTTTATATTCCTATCGGCCAAAACCGAACACAAAGAGATCCGAAAAGGAATGGACTTGGGGGCAGATGACTACCTCACCAAACCCTTTGAAGAGGAAGACCTCATAAATGCCATTGAAAGCCGATTGGCCAAGGTGGAACTTTTGGGGCGTATGGCACAGGAGGGCTCTTTAGATCCAGGAGATCCGGAAAATCAAATACGCACCTTGAACGAGTTGAAGAATTTTTTTGACGACAATGGGGAACCCGTTAGTTTTATCCAAGGAAGTACCATCTTTCAAGAAGGTACCTATTCCCATAAAATATATCTTATCCTTAAAGGAGTGGTAAAATGCCATACAATGGACGAGGACGGAAAAGAACTGATCACTTCACTTTATAGGGCGGACGACTTTTTAGGATTTACCTCCTTTATGGACAATATCCCAAATCAGGAATCGGCAACCGCCATTGAGGATGTGGAACTGGCCGGGATATCCAAGGAAAATGTAAAACAGGTATTGGAAAAAAACCATAATATTTCCTTGGAATTAATGGAACTGCTTACCGGAAATATTAAGGACATAAAACAACAACTGTTGCAAATGGCCTACAGTTCCGTTCGTAAAAAAACTGCCCAAACCTTGCTGCAGTTTGCCGAAATAATGAACAAAAAAACCGAGGATCCCATTAAAATTTCCCGAAATGATCTGGCCAGTGTAGCCGGTATTGCCACAGAAAGCCTTATACGTACCCTGTCCGGGTTCAAAAAAGAAGGACTTATAGATATTGAAGGAAGAAATATCCGAATAAAGGAACTCAAGGCCCTACAGTACATAAATTAAATGAACTACCTCAACACAGAGCGTACGAGGTATCAGAATCAAGACCGCTGCGCTACTAGTGTCCTGTTAACCCTATTTTAGTCACCCCAAGTCTTGTTCTTTTTCACCTGACCATCGTTAAAAAAGGGTTCCGTAGCTATGGCTATGCAACTATTTTTTGCCTCGTCCAGATAAAAAATAACGGCGACTTAACCGACATAATAGCATTAACATAACACTAGAACCAAGATACAAGACAAAATAATCCAATGCCGTACATCGTAACTACCTATAACACTACACCCGAGGTAGGGCCTTCGGGGAATTATTTAGATTAAACTTCCAATTTCAATACCTCTGGCCTATTGCTTATGGCTTATGGCTTATGGC
>CBFGWQ010000147.1:0-9993 GCA_965652575.1 uncultured Arenibacter sp.
CTAAGAAAAACCTTCGTACTTTTGTAAAAAATATTAAAATGGAGGAGTTTATAATTACCGTGGTGCCCACGAAGAATCCGGCAATACTGAAATTTGAAACCAATCATTTCATAACAAAGAACAATAATTACGAATTTAAAAATATAGACGAGGCCAAAATTTCACCTTTGGCCCAGCAGTTATTTTATCTGCCTTTTATAAAAACGGTATATATATCGGGCAACTTTATAGGCCTGGAGCGTTATAATATTGTGGAATGGGACGATGTTAAGGATAGTGTAGCACAGCAATTGGTAGATTACCTTAATGCCGGCGAACCTGTTGTTAAGGAGGAAGAAAATCAAAAAAAGGTGGCCGTAACGGTATATGCCGAAGTTACCCCCAATCCGTCCGTAATGAAATTTGTGACCAACAAAAGAATTGTACCTACTACTTTTGAATTCAAGAATATTGACGAGGCCAAGGATTCGGAATTGGCCAAACAACTGTTTATGCTGCCTTTTGTAAAAGAGGTGTTCTTTGATGTAAATTATGTTTCCATAAACAAGTACGATGTTGCGGAATGGGACGATATTACGTTGGAGCTTCGTGAGAAAATCAGGGATTTTATTGCAGATGGCAAGGAAGTGGTATCGGCCAAGAGTCTTCAAAAACAAAAAACGACTGCTCCTACGGCCCAATTGGAAGACACCGATCTGGACGACATATCCAAGCAGATCATGGATATTTTGGAAGAGTATGTAAAACCCGCCGTAGCCAGCGATGGCGGCAATATTCTATTTAAATCCTATGAAGGGGACACAAAAACCGTCAATGTTGTTCTGCAAGGGGCCTGTAGCGGTTGCCCCTCGTCTACCTATACCCTAAAAAATGGCATTGAGACCATGCTCAAAAATATGATGGGCGATATGGTAAATGAGGTAGTTGCCTTAAATGGTTGATCTGTAATATGATTATAGCCTGTTTCTTTTTTATTTCTTAACTTTAAGAGAATCTAAAATTAAATATTATGGCTATCTTAAAAGTTATCGAAGTTCTGGCAAATTCTAATAAAGGATGGGAGGATGCTGCAAAAAATGCAGTGGAGCAAGCCTCCAAAACGGTAAAAAACATACGTTCGGTTTACATCAATGAACAAAGTGCAACGGTCAAGGATGGAAAAATTGACGATTATCGTGTAAATGTTAAGATCACTTTTGAAGTGAATTAATTTTTTTTCCGTTTCCATCAACAAGCGCCGTTAAAAGGCGCTTTTTTTGTAATGATTGGGCTATTTATATCTTTATTTGCCCCACCCGTCCCGATATCGGGACTGCCGAACAGGAAATCCCGACCCAAGGGCGGGAGCATCTTTAGAATGAATTTTTAATGAAACAATTTAAACCAAAAAAGTAATTTTTTATGAATATTATTAACGACTATCAGGAACATCTGGATCAGGCCATCAAATTTCTTTGGGAGGCACTCCCTAATTTGGTCATGGCCATTATTATCTATTTCTTAGGGCTCTGGGTCATACGATTCATTAACAGATTGGTCCGTAAGTTTTTTGATAAGGCAGATTACGATCCTTCCTTGGAGTCCTTTTTACAAAGTTTCATCAGCATAGGGCTCAAAATAATGCTTTTCGTTCTGGTCATTACCCAGCTTGGGGTACAGTCATCTTCCCTGGTGGCCATTATTGGTGCCGCGGGTCTGGCCATTGGTCTGGCCTTACAGGGTTCCCTGGCCAATTTTGCAGGCGGTGTCCTAATATTATTGTTCAAACCCTTTAAGGTAGGCGATTTTATTTCTGCCCAGGGGGTTGATGGCACGGTGAAGGAAATCTCCATCTTCACTACCAAATTAAGCACTTTTGGCAATCAGATCGCCATTATACCCAATGGCCAATTATCCAACAACAATATCATTAACTATAATGCACAAAATACGAGAAGGGATAAAATTGCCGTAGGCATAGGATACAGCTCCAATATTAAATTGGCCAAAGAAATTTTACTGGAGATCTGTGCAGAAAATCCCAATATCCTAAAAGATCCTGCGCCCGAGGTCTATGTAGCGGAATTGGGGGATAGTTCGGTAAACCTTTCCTTACGGTTTTGGGCCGAAAACGAAGTATTCTGGGCCGCCCACTTCCACGTTATGGAAGAACTAAAAAACAGGTTTGATGCGGCAGGGATCGAGATCCCATTTCCACAAAGGGTCATGCACCAGTTACCCTCCTAAGATTTCTTGGAAGGCAACATAAAATCCTTTAGATAATAGGGTTCAAAGTAGGCGACATTTTCAAAATCGTTTGCCATGAACTTTCTATAGGACAAATCTCCCATCCCTTTGGCTGTGGGCAGGGCCGTACGGTAACTAAAATTGGGATGGTCCAGGAGTTCCCGACATTTTTCCGCTCCGTCCCCAATTAATAAAACACTGCCTTTTTGTGCATATTCCAAAAAGCTGTCCTTGTTGATGATTTCCGCCCTGGTCTCCCTTATCCTATTCCCTTCGGCATCAAATACGGCTGCATATACTTCCATTCTCCTAGCATCCAGCAAGGGAATTATAAAATCATAGCCTTTGGCATGCCCCAGCTTTGCCAAACTTTCCAAAGTGGAGACCGATATAAGCGGAAGATCCAAGGAAAAACAAAGTCCCTTGGCCGCCGAAACCCCAATGCGCAGACCTGTATAGGATCCCGGTCCCTTGCTCACCGCAATGGCGGAAATATCCTTAAAAGTTAAGGAAGCCTCCTTCAAGGCTTCCCCTATAAATATATGAAGTTGTTCCGAATGGGAATAATTGGGGCTATTGTCTTCCCTTAAGGCAATTATTTCCCCATTGTTGGCAATACCCACGGAACAATTTGTGGTTGCCGTCTCTAAATTTAAAATCATAGTCATATTGGACCCCAAATATAGCTTAATCCAAGGCTATAGGTAAGCCAAAATAAAATTCCAATACCTTTAACCTAAAAATATAATCGTATTTTGTCCTTATCAGTTCTGCCTCCGCATTATCTACCCTGGATTGTGACTGACTAAAATCGAAGGCGTTCATTAGCCCCACATCAAACCGTTCCTTTGAATAATTATAGGCCAACCTCCGTGCCTCCAAAGTTTTCTGGGCAGCTTCATAGGCTTTGGAGAAACTCTTCACATCCACATAGGCCTGATTGATATTGGATTCCAGATCCAGTTTATCCTGTTCCAGCTGTAAACGTGACCTTTCCACTCCTATCTTGGCCCTTTTAATATTGTTCCTAACACCAAACCCATTAAACACAGGAACGTTCAACTGCAGTCCGTAGGAAATACCATCCGTTAAATACAACTGGTCCGTAAAGGCAATTCTATTAAAGGTTACCGGGTCCCTAAATTCGCTGGAATATCGTGTACCGTAATTAAAAAACGCCCCTAAAGTGGGGTATACGGCCCCTTTGGCAATCTGTAAGTCTTTTTGTGCCAATTCCACATTGGACATAGAAAACTTGATATCGTTCCTAAAGGTAAGGGCCTTGTCGAAAATTGTTTTGGGGGAATTGTCCAATATATTGGAGGGGGGAACGTCAAATTCCTCATCCGCGATATCAAAATTTTCGTAGTCCCTGATCTGAAGCAACTGTGCCAGGCCTATCCTTGAGATCAACACTTGGTTCTCCCCATTTACAATTTGTTGTTCCTGATTGGCAGCCGTAGCTTCTATTTCCAATAAATCCCCTCTTGGAACCACCCCGGCCTCCACCAACTCTTTGGTCCTGACAAGATCCTGTTCGGTAACGGCGTATTGGGCCCTAAAAACCTTAAGCGATTCCTTATTGGACAAAACCTGCAGATAGGCATTGGCCACCGCAAGCATAATATCGTCCTTTAGGTCATCCAATCTATACTGATTGGCCAGGGCATTCAATTTTGCCCTGTTCAACCTATGAACGTTCCTTAGTCCATCAAATAAATTTACCGAAGAACCAAAGCCCCCTGAGGCCGTAGTTACGGTCCCTGACACCTGCTGGTTCCTGGATTGGTCCAAAACAAGCCCCGAATTGCCCGAGAGACTTGCATTTGCATTTAAATTGGGCAACATATCCCCTATGGCATCGGACTTATCAATTTTGGCATTTTCAAGATCAAGTTCAAACTGCTCTATGGTAAGGTTGTTCTCCACGGCATAGTAAACACATTCTTCCAAGGTCCATTTTTTTTCTTGGGCGGATAGTGTTCCACAACAGAAAATAAACAAACCCAATAGTATCTTAATTCTCATGTTTTGATTGTTTTTTGATTGATATTCCCCTTAATTTCCTTCCTCTGTTTCCCCTTCTTCGTCGGTACCTTTCTTAATAGGTTCGGTTTTGTTCCAAATCTTCACCCTGTCATCTTTGGTAATGCCCGAAACAATTTCCACATTCACTCCGTCCGAAATCCCGATCCCAACGTCCTTTCTTTCAAATTTTTGTTCCTCTATAGTCCCTACCGCCACTTCAACAAAGGGCTTATCCGTTGCTTTATCAAACTGTAACAAGGCCTCTGGGATCACCAAAATACTATCCTTCTGTTCCAGTACCAAAGAGGCATTGGCACTATAACCCGCACGGATCAAAAAATCGTCCTCTACGGTTACATCGCCCTCTATCTTAAACTGTACAGCCCCGGATTCCTCTATTCCCTTGGGTGCAATAAACCTAAGCTTGGCATCAAACTTTTTATCGTTAATGGCGCCCAAACTAATCTCCAAGGGCATTCCCAGTTTCAGTTTTCCTACCTCGCCTTCATCTACTTTCCCTTCAAAGATCATAATGCTCAAATCGGCAATAGTGGCTATGGTAGTCCCATCATTAAAGTTGTTGCTCTGAATTACCTGATCTCCTTCCTTAACGGGAATCTCAAGGACGGTCCCGGAAACAGTGGCCCTAATATTGGTATTGGCCGTTGCACTGCCACCGGCCGATCCATCCCGGATAATCTGATAATCGGATCTTGCGTTCTGCAGTTCCAGTTTTGCCTGATCGTACCGCAACTGCTGTGTATTAAAATCCTGGGAAGAAATTACCCCTTTATCAAAAATGGCCTTGTTCCTATCATATTCGATCTTGGTATTGTTCAATGCTATTTCGGCATTCTTCACCCTACCTATGGCCTGATTCAACGACTGTTCATTGGGCACCACTTTTATCCTGGCAATTAAGTCGCCCGCATTTACCTTGGCACCCTCTTCCAAAAAGATTTCATCAATAATTCCAGAAATCTGGGGCTTTATCTCTACCTCGTCCTCAGGTACTACCTTGCCCGTAGCCACGGATTTTTTTTGGATATTGGCCGTAAAAGGATTTTTTGTCTCGTAGGTAATGGCCGATTTACTATTCGATTTCACAAAAAAGGCTGCTGCCCAAAGCGCTCCTAGTACCAAAATCCCTATTAACACATATTTTACAATCTTGTTCATTTTACTATATATTTATTTGTATTGGTTTGTTTTATTCTTCTCTTAAAGCATCTATTGGTTTTATACTAACGGCCCTTTGTGCAGGAATAAGGCCGATCAATGTCCCCAAAATAACCATTATCCCCAAGGCGCCGAGTACATAAGGTATGGGCACTGTTGGATTGGCATAGGGAAAATCCATCCCCTGGGTCATCTTATTGATCAGGCTCAGCACTCCTGCCCCCAATATGATCCCCATGACCCCGGCTATCATGGTCAAAAAAACCGATTCCAGTATAATTTGCGAACGAACTTCCCTAGGAGTGGCCCCCAAAGCCCTACGGACCCCTATTTCCTTGGTACGCTCCTTAACGGATATCAACAGGATATTGCCAATACCGATTACCCCTGCCAAAATGGTCGCTATTCCAACGACCAGCGACAAAAAGGTAAGCCCTTTTGCAAAACCGCTTATCCGGTTGAACATTTCACCGATATTAAAAGACCCGAACGCCCTCTCATCATCAGGGTGTACCTTATGGGTCGATTTTAAAATCGCTTTTACATTCTCCTCTACCTTTAACACATCCACATCATCATAGGCAGCTATGGAAAACCAACCCACGTCGTTTCCTGTATTGTACAATTTTTTATAGGTTGAAAAAGGAATAAAAATATCCCCATCGTTATCAAAACCGCCCCCTGGGGAAAACTTATGGACGCCGACCACCTGAAAATAGATATTGTCTATACGGATATAGCCCCCAATGGGATCTTCCCCTTTATCAAACAATTCCTTTTGGGTGCGCTCCCCTATAACACATACCTTTCTTGCCCCGGCAATATCCTCGTCATTTATAAATCTGCCCCCGTCATATATCTTTTTTGTCGCAATTTTTGTATAGACGGGAAAGTCCCCATAAACGGCATAGCTCCCTGTCTTTTGTCCCCTGACGATCACTCCCGGCGAATCCCCGAAAACACCACGGACATTTCTCGGGGCAATGTATTGGATTTCGGGGATCCTATTTTCCAATAGGGTGGCATCATCCAATTTTAATTGTAAAGGTCTTCCTGTTTTAAATCCTTCATAGGGCATACTGGTATTTTGTGCCCAAACGAACATACTGTTCTTGGCCACGCTCTCGAATATTTTTTCAAAACCATTGTCCATCCCCTTTGCTGCCCCCGATAAAGCGATATAAATAAAAATGCCCCACAGTACCCCTACTACGGTAATAATGGTCCTGGTCCTATTTTTTCCAATAGAACCAAAAATTTCCTGCCAGGTATTACTATCAAATATAAATCGCATATTATTCGTCCCTTAATGCTACAATCGGTTTAATTTCCGCTGCCCTTTTTGCCGGTATATATCCTGCAAGGGCCCCGAACAGTATTAGGAGCACTGTGGCACTGATGGCCATTGTACTATCTATATAGGGATTGGTGATAAAATAATCCTTCAATTTTTCCCCAAGGGAATTTAAAATGACCATCCCAATGAGCATACCCACAAAACCCGAAATGGTCGTTATAAAAACCGATTCCAACAGAATAGATCCTATGACCGATCTTGGGGTTGCCCCCAGGGCCTTGCGGATACCCAACTCCTTGGTACGCTCCTTTACCACGAATACCATAATATTGCTGATCCCGATAATCCCCGCTATTATGGTCCCGAAAGCAACAAAACCGACTATAAGCTGCAAAACACGGGCAAATTGTTGATTTTGCTTTAACTGATCGGCAACATTCCTAATAAAGATCCCGTTCCGGTCGTCCGGACTGATGTACTTTTTTTCTTTAAAAAATTTATCCAGGCTCCTATCCAGGGCCATTGCCCCCGCGTAGCCTATTTCGGGCTTAAAGGCCACAATAAGCTGATCTATCTTATCGGTGTTTTTTTCTATAAGCTGCCTCGTGGTATAGGGCATATAGATCAATCGTTCCTCATTGTCCCCACCTTCATCCTGAAAGACCCCGATTACCATAAAAGCGCTCCCAGCCACGTCTATATATTTGCCTATGGCATTTTCGGTCCCAAAAAGATCCTGTTCCACCAACCTTCCTATAACAACGTATTTGGTCCTATTCTTAATATCCTCCTTATTCAGGTACCTGCCCTTCATAATAATGGTCTTTTCTGCATATTGGTGTGCGGGACCCACGGCTCTGGTGGTATAATTGTTGGATTCGTTCTTGTATTTCACCAATCCACTTCTGGTAATTCTTGGGGTAGTGTATTCCACGAACAGGGCAAGGTTCTTTTCTATATCCTTTAAATCACTGTTATCGAACTCGATAACCCTATTGGATTTATAGCCTTTGTAGGGAATTGTTGTTCTCCCGGGGAATACATAAAGTACATTGGTGGCATCATCACCGAAAAACTCGTTAAAGGTGTTGATAAGGCCGTTTCCCATTCCAAAAAGGACCACAAAAATAAGAATTCCCAAAGAAACCGTAAACCCGGAGAGAAACGTTCTGAGTTTATTCTTTTGAATAGTTTCAAATATTTCCTTCCAATTATCCCTACTAAACATATTGTGAGGCTCTAACCTGGGTTACTTTTTTATCCTCAACGATAACCCCATCCTTTAAATGTACAATTCTCTTGCACATATCGGCGATATCCGGCTCGTGGGTAACTATAAGTATGGTGTTGCCGGCATCGTTTATTTTTTGGATAAGATCCATCACCTCATAGGAGGTAGTACTGTCCAAGGCTCCGGTAGGTTCATCCGCCAACAACACTTTAGGTTCTGCCGCCATGGCCCTGGCAATGGCCACCCTTTGTTTTTGTCCACCGGACAACTCGCTCGGCAAATGGTCCGCCCATTCACGTAACCCTACTTGTTCCAAGTATTTTAATGCCTTTTCCTGCCTTTCCTTCCTGCCCACTTTCTGGTAATATAGGGGAAGGGCCACATTTTCCATGGCGCTTTTGTAATTGATCAAATTAAAGGACTGGAAAACAAAACCTAAAAATTTATTCCTGTACTGTGCCGCCTTTGTCTCGTTTAGATTTTTAATGGGCACCCCGTCCAAGGTATAGGACCCTTCATCCAAAACGTCCAACATACCAAGTATATTGAGCAGGGTAGACTTTCCGGAACCAGAAGACCCCATAATGGCCACGAGCTCCCCCTCTTCCACGGAAAAATTGATGCCCTTTAATACATGGAGGGAGTTGCTTCCCATTTTATAGGATTTATGAAGATCTTTAATTTCTATCATGATATTTTTGAATTAGTTGAGCCTCCCGAAAGTACGAATATAAGACCTCCCAGCGGGAAAGTCGTTACATCAGGAAATGTTAAAGCTGTGTTAAAAAAATTAGGCTCCAAGGGATGCAGGCTTTATTTCGTTCCATACTTTTATTTCATCATCGGGCTTTATCCCCTGTAGCACTTGTATGTAGATCCCATCGCTCACCCCCAATTGAATTTCCCTGCGTTCAAATTTCTGCTCGCCCGTAGCAATTTCCACAAAGGGTTTTTTGGTATCCGGATCAAATTGGACCAAGGCTTCCTTCACTGCCAGAACACTATCCGCCCTGGCAAGGATAATAGAGGCGTTGGCACTAAGCCCCGCCCTTATAAAAATGGAATCGCGTTTCTTTAATGTTCCCTTGATCTCGAACTGAATGGCACCATTTTCCACTTTCCCCTTGGGCGCAATATAGTCCAGGACAGCATCGAAAACCGCATTCTCTATAGCCCCTACTGTAATTTCCAATGGTAGATCTTCCTTGATCTTACCTACCTCCGATTCGTCTACCTTACCTTCAAAAATCATCTTGTCCACATCGGCTATGGCTGCAATGGTAGTGCCCTCATTAAAATTATTGGATTCTATCACCTGATTTCCTACTTCTACCGGCACTTCCAGCACCATTCCGCTCACCGTTGCCCTTATCAAGGTATTTGCCTCATTGCCGTACCCTTTGGTAGTTCCGGTCTTAACGATATCGAAGCGTTTGTTGGCCGCAGCATAGGATTGCTTGGCCTGGTCATGGGCAACCTCCGCCCTTTCCAGATCTACTTTGGAAATCACCCCTTTTTCGAAAAGAATATTTTGCCGTTCCCAATTGCGCTTTTGGTCATCCAGGGCAATCTTGGCCTCCTCTATGGTATTCTTGGCCTCGTTCAAAGAAGAAAGATTGGGAACCACCTTTATCTTGGCAATTAAATCGCCCGATTTAACATAATCTCCCCCTTCCACAAAAACTTCCTCTATGACCCCTGAGATATTGGGTTTTATCAATACCTCTTCCAAAGGTAGGATACTACCGGTGGCAACGGTTTTTTTAACAATGGTCTGGGTAGAGGGCTTTTCGGTCTTATACACCACGGGGTCCTCGGCATTTTTTTGGTACAGATAATAAAGTGCCCCGCCACAGCTTAGAACAATGAACAACAAAATGATAATGGTAACCGACTTTTTCACACGTTTAAATTTTTGTAATTAATTGGTTTTTTTATAATTAAAAAATTGAGAACGTGTGTAACCACTCCGTTCCCACAATAAAAAATTTCTTGAAACCGACTATCCTCGAGGCAGAGCCGTAGAGGTATT
>CBFGWQ010000148.1:0-9961 GCA_965652575.1 uncultured Arenibacter sp.
ATGGCATCCAATCGATCGGCATCCTGTACCACCTGCAGTTCTTTGGAAGTAAATAGTTTTTTTGGATCCAAACTGGATTTATAGGAGATATTTTCAATAATCTTAACCACATGATCCACAATCTTTTTCCTTGCCCCTAAGGAAGTCAAAAATTCGGATGCTATTTTGGGTCCAACGGTTTCGTCCCCATTATTAAACTTTGCATCCGCTATATCGTGAAGTAAGGCCCCAAGGCTAACGACCAGGACATCTACTTTTTCATCTTTTGCAATAAGCAGGGTATTCTTAAAGACGCGTTGTATATGGAACCAATCGTGTCCCCCTTCAGCGCCCTTCAGCGTTTCTTTAACGAAGGCAATGGTTTCCTCAACGATTTGGGTGTTGGTCATGCAGGTACAATTATGGAATTGGTTATGGTTTTTTCAATGTTTTCCAGAAGCTCTTCCATATCTCCGGTGTTTTCCAATGGTCTGTGTACTTCAAAGGTGATATGATTGCCAAGTCCGTAGGGAAATTTGCCGTATTTTAACATTTTCCATGAGTTGTTGATGCTGATCGGGATGATTAGAGCGGAAGGGGCCTTTTTTAAAAGGACCTTTAAACCGGTAGTGTGGAATTTTTTGGGTTGTCCGGTCTTACTTCTGGTGCCTTCGGGAAATATAACCGCGGAACGATTGTATTTTTCAATATAGCTGCCCAGTTTTGCAATTTCGGTCAGGGATTGCCTGCTATCCTTTCTATTTATCAGTACAGATCCCCCATGCCTGAGGTTATAGGAAACACTGGGTATTCCTTTGCCCAATTCCATTTTACTTACAAATTTGGGATGATGTTTTCGCATGTACCAAATAATAGGGGGAATATCGTGCATACTCTGATGGTTGAGCACAATAATTGCCGGTCTGTCCGTCGGGATGCTTTGTTGATTGTTAAAGGAATAACGTGTACCAAGTACATGGGTACAGCGTATTAGGCAGAGGTTCAACAGGGCCACACTTTTTCTGTGTGCATTATAGCCGAACCAATTGAAACAGACCCATTGAACGGGATGGAACAGCAGCAATGTGGACCCAAACAATATGAGGTAAAGGACAGACAAGGGATATGCCAATATTTTTTGCATGTTACAAAAATAAAAAACCGCCCTTTTACAAAGCGGTTTCGGTCAAGAATATTTATGGAATATTAATGTATCAAAGCCACATTAACAAAATTCGTTGTAAGCCTCCATTAAATTCTCCGCAATTACCTCTGCGGGCCTACCTTCAATATGATGGCGCTCTATCATATGTACCAGTTCCCCGTCCTTGAACAATGCCATACTGGGCGAAGATGGTGGAAAAGGAATCATGGCATTCCTAGCGGCATTTACGGCCTCGGTGTCCACACCGGCAAAAACGGTTACCAAATGGTTTGGTTTTTTTGCATTCTGAAGGCTCATTTTGGCTGCGGGCCTTGCATTGGCAGCGGCACAACCGCAAACGGAATTGACCACGACCAAAGTGGTTCCTTCCTTACCAAGGGCGTTTTCAACCGCATCGGCCGTATATAGTTCTTCAAAACCGGCAACTGCCAGATCTTGTCTCATAGGTTTTATTAATTCTGCAGGGTACATACGTATATTTTTTGTTCGATTAATGATAAAGTTTTCAAAGATAACAATTTAAAATATCCCTACTATATACCTTAACTTTTCATTAGACCTTCTATTGTACCTTAAAATTATATCTTTGCCAAAATTTGAAACAAATATGATTAAATGGTTTGCCGCAATATTGGGGTATTATGTTTTTAGGTTTCCCGGGGCAATATTGGGATTTGTTATTGGTAGCTTTTTCGATAATTTGAAAAGTTCCGGCAGTAGTGGAGGGCGTTCTATTTTTAGGGATATCGCACAGCAAAATGTATCTCCGGCCGATTTTGAGATCAATTTGCTCTCCCTTTGCTCCATTGTCATTAAGGCCGATGGATCCGTTACCCAGACCGAGATGGATTATGTAAGGCGATATTTTGTAAGCACCTATGGCAAGGACAAGGCCAATGCCATTTTCAGGACCTTTAATGAAGTTGTTAAAAAAAGGGAAGTCTCTGCAGAACGTATATGCAACTATCTCAACCAACGTACCAGATATGAGGTGAGGCTTCAACTATTGCATTTTTTGTTCGGGATAGCCCAGGCGGATGGTACCTTGCGTACGGCAGAAATCGATAAGATTTCAGAAATTGCAGGATATTTCAGGGTAAGCAGGATCGATTTTGAAAGTATTAAGGCCATGTTCGTCAAATCTGCCGATAATGCCTATAAAATATTGGAAATTGAAAAATCGGTGACCAATGAGGAAGTTAAAAAGGCCTATAGGACCATGGCCAAGAAGTATCATCCGGATAGGGTAAATACCGAAAATGAAGCTATTAAGAAAGGGGCCGAAGAAAAGTTTAAAGAGGTTCAAAAGGCCTATGAGATCATTCAACAGGAAAGAGGTCTTTAGGACATTAATAAATTAATCATTATTGTCCGATTAAAGACAAAAGACCACTTCGTTGCAAGACTTAAGACTTAAGATCCGATCACAACCAGCCGGTTTAAAGCATCCCTTTTTATTAAGATGTATCCAATCAAAAAGCCTGGTACAAAAGACGTCAATGACCCTAAACAATTGTTATTAATAGACTTATGATGATTCATAAATATTTTATCGGACAACAATATAAATTAATCTAAATTTTATTCTGGACAATGGAAAATTTTTGGTTTTATATTCAGATGGGATTGGAACATGTTTTGGATTTGGAGGCCTATGACCATATTTTGTTCTTGGCGGCCCTGTCCGTTCCATTTACCTTTGCAAGTTGGAAAAAAATTGTGGTCCTTGCCACTATTTTTACCATTGCGCATTGCACTTCCCTGGCACTCTCGGTGTTCGGGATATTGGTCGTTGATGTTGGGTTGATCGAGTTTTTGATACCCATAACTATTTTTTTTACGGCCGTACACAATATCATCCAA
Source organism: uncultured Arenibacter sp. (assembly GCA_965652575.1). Classification (GTDB taxonomy): domain Bacteria; phylum Bacteroidota; class Bacteroidia; order Flavobacteriales; family Flavobacteriaceae; genus Arenibacter. The sequence goes on from CBFGWQ010000148.1 coordinate 3,008, forward strand.
TCTACTAAACCTGCAGAGAATAGGAATATGGTCCTATATAGTGTGGCCACCGGATTTTTCGGCCTCGTTCATGGTTTCGGGTTTTCCAATTACTTTAAAATGTTGATGGAGGGGGAAGTTGAAAAAATATCCCCTTTATTGGGATTTGCGGCTGGAATAGAATTTTCCCAAATATTGATCCTTCTGGCGGTATTGTGCATCAATTATATGGCCAGGGCTTTATTTGCGATAAAACAATCCTTATTTACCCAAGTAATGTCGATTATTATTCTCTTCATTACAATACCAATGTTGATTGCAACGTTTCCCTGGTAGGGTATGGTTACATTGTAACCTTTTAGGATGGTGAAGGTTATAGGAAGCCATAATCTTGGTAAGGAAAAGTTTTTTATTCCCCATTCCCTAATATTTTCAATAAAAAGTTCACTTACCTTTGTAACATTGGTCCACCGAGCAGCAGCTATGGGCCAGGACATATAAATAAGGGAAATAGGCATCGGAATTAATGGGAAAATAACGGATGAAGGAACGTAAACAGGAAAAGTACGATAAGGCATATTTACGGATGGCCAGTGAATGGGGCAAACTGTCCTTTTGCAAGCGCAAGCAGGTTGGTGCCATAATCGTAAAGGATAGGATGATTATTTCGGACGGTTACAATGGGACGCCAACCGGCTTTGAGAATATTTGCGAGGACGAAGATGGATATACCAAATGGTACGTACTTCATGCCGAAGCCAATGCCATTTCCAAGGTGGCCTCCTCTACCCAATCCTGTGAGGGTGCCACCTTGTATATAACACTGTCCCCTTGCAAGGAATGTAGTAAATTAATACATCAGTCTGGCATAAAACGTGTAGTATATCAGACAGCTTATAAGGATAACTCCGGGTTGCAATTTCTTGAAAAAGCAGGAGTGCAGCTCGTTCATCTGCCCATTATTGTTTAATGGGTAAACTATTATGAAGGGAAATAATTCTTACATATGGCCCACAATAATTGCCCTGGCTTTGGCCGTGGGCATTTTCGTGGGCGGAAAATTGAATTTTAATGATTCTCCCGAAAAGCTGTTCACTACCAATTCAAAAAAGGACAAACTAAATAGGTTAATAGATTATATAGACTACGAGTATGTAGATGACATTAATACGGATAGTATTGTAGATGTTACCGTAAACAATATTTTGGAGAAATTGGATCCACATTCAGTGTATATCCCCAAACAGGAAATGGATAAGGTGTCAGAAAACATGAAAGGGGATTTTGTGGGGATAGGGGTTAGTTTTCGTATGTACAAGGACACTTTATCAGTGATCAGGGCCATTGAGGATGGTCCAAGCTACCGGAAAGGGCTACAGTCCGGGGACAAAATCCTTATGGCCGATGGGGATACCCTATTTGGCCAAAATATTGGAAATGATGTTATTGTAAATAAGCTTAAAGGGGAAAAAGGATCTCCCGTAAAATTACAGGTATATAGAAAGGACGACAATAGGACCTTCAGTGTAAATATTAAACGGGATGTGGTTCCCATAAAAAGTGTAGAGGCCTATTTTATGCTTACCAAGGATATGGGCTATATCAAGGTAAATCGTTTTGCCGAATCTACCTATAAGGAGTTTAAGGAGGCATTAAGGAAATTGGAGGCCCAGGGCGCAAAGAAGTTGACCCTGGATCTAAGGGACAACCCCGGGGGATATCTTGGGATTGCCGAACAAATGGCGGATGAATTTCTGGCAGATGGGAAATTGATTTTGTTTACCAAAAACAAAAAGGGCAAGATAGATAAGGTATTTGCCACCAAAAAAGGGCATTTTGAGGATAAACCCGTGTATGTATTGATCAATGAGCGCTCTGCCTCTGCCAGCGAGATCATAGCAGGATCCCTCCAGGATAACGATATAGGTACTATAGTAGGACGACGATCCTTTGGGAAGGGTCTGGTACAGCGGGAAATGGATTTGGGGGATGGTTCTGCCGTGCGCTTGACCGTATCCCGCTATTACACCCCTACCGGACGTTCCATTCAGAAATCGTACAACAAGGGAAACAAGGACTATTATCAGAAATTTACCGATCGTTACCATAACGGGGAATTAATTTCCGTAGACAGTATTAAAGTGGCCGATTCGTTAAAGTTTAAAACCCCAAAGGGCAAAGTGGTCTATGGGGGAGGGGGTATTATCCCGGATGTTTTTGTGCCTATTGGCTCCAATGAATCGGAATATTTGGAGAGCATGGAAAGTATGGGCTTTTTGTCCTATTTTGTGTTTGAGCATTTGGATGGGAACAGGGCCCAATATAAAGGCTATTCCAAGGAAGAATTTATAAATAACTTTAGGGTGGATGATATCCTTTTCGAGGCATTTATAGATTATTGCCTGGCGAATAGCATTAAACTGGACTTCTATGCTTTCGAGGAAAGGATAAAACTATATATTAAGGCAACCTTGGCGGAACAGTTGTTCGATCCCAACGTCTATGCCAAAATAAAAAGTGGAGGGGACGATATGTTAAAGAAGGTGCTGGAACTGGATACACCAACCATTGAACAACAAGAGGCGGATAAAATTGAAGCTACGAACTAGGCTCCGATTAATCCTGTTCAATTTTTTTCTGGATTTTTTTGGAAGTACTGTAAATCAGTAAAAGGGCTATGGCACATAGGGCGGCCATTATTCCTATCAACGCAATTATACTGTTTCCCTGAAAAGGGTCCTTAAAATCCACCAAGGTTACATTATAGGCTATTAAACCCAACCCAAGTACTATGAGTATTACGATTACAATTTTGTTCATTGACCCACTTTTTAAGTTTAAAATAACTGGTTGATATTGGAGGTAAATAGTTTTACGGCAATGGCCAAAAGAATAACACCAAATATTTTTCGGATTACATTAAGTCCGTTTTTACCTAAAATACGCTCTATACGTCTGGAGGACTTTAGGACCAGATATACAAAAATAACATTTATTACAATGGCAACAATAATATTCTCTACGTAGTATTCGGCCCTTAATGAAAGTAAGGTGGTTACTGTACCGGCCCCGGCAATTAACGGGAAGGCAATGGGCACTATGGAGGCACTTTCCGGCTGATCGTCCCTGTATAGCGTGATTCCCAAAATCATTTCTATGGCCAGAAAGAAGATTATAAAAGACCCGGCAACGGCAAAAGAGTTGACATCAATGCCTATTAAGTTTAGGATTTCCTCACCAACGAACAAAAAGGCCACCATTATACAGGCGGAAACAATGGCCGCTTTGCCGGATTGTATATGTCCTACCTTGTTCCTTAAGGATATTATGATCGGAATGCTCCCTATGATATCTATTACTGCAAAAAGTACCATACTGGCAGTAACTATTTCCCGAATATTAAAATGGAATTCCATAACTAAAAAATATAACCCTGGTTTCTAACTTAATGTGTTTCGTCTTTCAGTACCGGGATGCGGCAAATTTACGTTTAATTAGGGGCATTTGGATTTATTTAAAAGAAAATATATCCCTTAAAGGATTATATTTGTTGCCTAATAGAGCGGTATGTTCCAACTGGGAAAAACAATAGTATCTGAGGAAATTATTGAGAACGATTTTGTTTGTAATTTAAATGCCTGTAAAGGCGCGTGTTGTGTAGATGGGGAAGCCGGAGCGCCCTTGGAGGATAGGGAAACGGAGATTTTGGTAGATATCTATAGTAAGGTAAAACCTTTTTTACGACCCGAAGGCATTGCCGAAATAGAAAAACAAGGGGCCTTTATCCGCGGGGAGGATGGCGAGTGGGAAACACCCCTTGTGAACGGAAGTGAATGTGCCTATGTAATCTTTGATGACAAAGGCATTACAAAATGCGGTCTGGAGGAAGCTTATAATCAGGGCGCTACCAAATGGAAAAAGCCTGTTTCCTGTCATTTGTACCCCATTCGTGTACGCGAGTATTCGGAACTTACCGCAGTGAACTATCATAAATGGGAAATTTGCGACCCCGCATGTTCTTTGGGCCAGGAGCTTAAGGTGCCAATTTATAAATTTGTAAAGGAAGCCCTGATTCGCAAGTTTGGGAAAAAATGGTATTCCGAATTGGAACAAATTGCCTTGGAGCATACTAGTAGGTAGGTAGGTGTAGGACCACTTTGGTACCCAAAGCCACATTATTGGAATCGTACAGGTCTATTATTTCTACCTGAAAGGAATTTTCGTAGTCTTTGGAGAAATTGGCCAACCTTTCCTTGGTAATATCTATGCCAATGGACTTCCGCTTTAAAATTTTACTTTCCTTTATTCTTTCCGAGGCTTCCCGCCCTACACCGTTATCGGTGATGCTTATTAGAATAAATTTTTCATTTTCCCTGCTTACGTGCAATTGGATTTTCTTTTCTCCCTCTTTTGAGGATAGCCCGTGCCAGAGCGCATTTTCCAGGAAAGGTTGTAGTATTAGCGATGGTATCTTAACGGTGTGTTCATCAATGGATTCGTCTACCCGTATTGAAAAATCTATCTCGTGCGAAAATCTAATATTTTCAATATTCATGTAAAGTTCAATGGTCTCCAATTCGTCGGCCAAGGAAATTTCCTTTAAAGAGGAGGCTTCGAGAATTTTGCGGACCAATTTGGAAAATTTATTAAGGTAATGTACCGCATTCTTCTTTTCATTATTAATGATATATAGTTTTATCGAATTTAGGGAATTGAACAAAAAATGGGGGTTCATCTGACTGCGCAACATACTTTGCTCCAGCGTTAGGATCTGTTTTTCATTTTTCAGTTCTTTCTGTCTGTATAGTATATAAAGGATAAAAGTTAAAAGGGCCATTCCCAATGCGCCAATGATCAGGGTATTTGTTTTCTTGCGAAGCCGCAGGTTCATAAATTCGTTTTCCCTGGCCAGGGCGTCTATCTGACTGGTTTTTTTTTCGGTTTCATATTTTATGATCAAATCGTTGATATAACGGCGATTGACCTCACTATTGATTTCTTCGTTAAATTTCTCTGCCATTTGGTAGTATTCCAGGGCATTTTTGTATTCCCCCTTATAGGTATATAATTTGGATAAGTAACTATACGCATTGGCAATATAGCTTGGTAAATGATGATTTTTGGACATTTCCAGTCCGGTCAACAGGTGTTTTTCGGATTCCGTATATTGTTTCAACTCCATTAGTGCCCATCCAAGGTTGATGTTTATGGCAGCTATGATGGTCATGTCCCTTAAGGTTTCCGCAGCCAACAGGTTGGGCTCAAGGATTTCCAATGCCTGCTTTAATTTGTTTTGCTTAATATAGATCTGGGCGATACTATTTTTACATATAACCCTGCCCTTATCGCTATCAATTTCGTTATTGTAGTCCAGGGAGGTTCTGTAATAGTGTAGTGCCTCTTCCAATTCGCCCTTGTATTCCAGACATTCCCCAATGTTTTGATAGTTGATGGCAAGGCCCAGCTTATTGCCCAGCTCTTTTTCCAGTGCCATCGATTTCTTAAATTGGGCAATGGCCACATCGTATTGTTTTAAGATGGAATACAGGTTTCCTATGCTGTTCAGGGAAACATTTATGCTCCTTTTGAGTCCGTCCGAAGGGTTCGCTTCGCTTTCGGCCAGTTCCAATGCCTCCTGGTTGTAATCCAGGGCTATTTTAATGGCATCGCTTCTTCTATAGACCACGCCCAACATATTTAAACTGTATACCCGGAATTCCAGGTTTTTGGCGTCCATGGCGGCTTGCAAGGCCTCTTTATGAAGTGTAATGGCCTTGGCATAATTGGAAATATCCCTGTATTTTCTGCCCAGTTGGTTTAGGGCATAAGATTTACCTACAAAATATTTTTTTCTGGCCGATTCCATATCAAAAAAGCGCATGTAGGTAGTATCGCTTCTTTTGGGCTTTAATACGGAATCCAATTCCTGATAGGTTAAAGGGGCGGCCTTTATAAGGCTATCCGCTATCCTTTTAAATTCTTCGGAGACTTGCTGTGCATTGGTGCTGGAAAGCGAAAGGGCGGTGAAAACTAAAAAAAAAAAGACACTGCCTATTTTTGGGAATGGAAGTCGACAAAGGATAGAAAGAATGAAGGAGGGAAAATACATAGGGTTAGATTATATTAAATCTAGAAAGTCCGACTTTTTCTGTCTTGAAACAGGTATTTTATGGTTGGATTGTAAAATGACATAGCCATCTGTTTTAAGGAATTCCTTTATTTTATTTAGGTTGATGATAAAGGAATTGTGAATTCTAAAAAAGGTATCCTTGGGCAGTATCTGGTTTACTTCCTTTAATTTTTTGGTCAGTAAAATTTTTTGTCCGTCACTTAAAAAAAGGGTACTGTAATTGCCGTCGGATTCTGCAAAAAGAATTTCATCGCTTTGCAGGAACAACAATTTTCCGTCCGTATTTATAGTAATCTTTTTTTGAAGGGAATCGGAATTGAACTTCAACAATATTTTTTCCAGTTTTTCGGCGGTATAATTTTTGCTGTTGAACTTCTTTATTTTGGCAATGGTAGCATTTAGATCGTCTGTATCTATTGGCTTTAGAAGATAATCTATTGCCTCGTTCTTAAGGGCTTTTATGGCGTATTGGTTATAGGCAGTGGTAATGACGACCGGAAATTCCTTGTTCTGTAATTTCTGAATAAATTGAAATCCGTCCATTGTGGGCATTTCAATGTCCAGGAACAAACAATCCGGAGGGTATTGCTCCAAATATTTTAAGGCCTCAAAAGGATCTGTGAAGGAGGCGACCACTTTAATTTCATCGCTAAAGTTGGTCAGCTCCCAGGAAAGGCTCTGTAAGGCTTTAATTTCGTCGTCTACTAAAACTGCTTCTAACATAGTTCAGGAAAGATAGTCAAAATTAGAAATATTGTTCGTGATGGGTTTCATATTTTGTGTCAATGGAATTGAATTGAGTATAGTTGGCGGTTATTGGATTAAGATTGGCCTCCCCCCAACCC
>CBFGWQ010000149.1:0-9901 GCA_965652575.1 uncultured Arenibacter sp.
TATCAATGAGCCAATGTAACAATGGCCTAATTTGTAAATGAGTCAATTTGATAATGTGGAAATGGGTTAATGTAGTTTATAACTTTGAACCTGAAACTTTGAACCTGGAACCTAAAACTCTCCAAACCTGAAACGCCTAAAACCCGAAACCTTTCCAACCAAAACGTTAATTGTAATACCGTCTTCCACCCCCACTGTTTGGACTTTTACCTCCAAACTGATCAAACTTATAGGTAAAACTGGCCATAAAATATTGTTGTAATACAGTACCTTGAAAATCCTGAATAAAATCCTCCCCCGTAGTCCTACGGGTATTTATATTTTGATCCAACAGGTCATAGGCCAACACCTTAAGAGTGCCTTTATCCTGTAGCATTTGAAATCCGAGACTCATATTCCAAAAAAGGGCATCCTTTTTAAATCCTGGGCCCACATTACCATTATAACTGTAGTTTAGGTCATTGCCCCATATTAAATTCTTGGGCCAATAGGTAGTAACCCTAAGACTGGCATTCTGTGAGGTAAATTTAATATCGTCCACACTTTCCAAGTTATAGGTAGTATTGTTAAACCCTATTCCGTATCCAGGTTCAATCTCTATCTGTTCCTTATAATTATAGATGGTTGAAACATATGGATTTACATCGAAGGATTTCGCTTTTAATTCCACTCCGTTGGTAAAACTCACTTGTTGGCCAAAACTCAGTCTGGGCCTGACATTAAATTTTAAGGTATAGAGACTGTCCTTCTTAATTTGCTTGGAATACCCTATACCCCCGTATCCACTATAATTGCCATCCACATTGGTATATCGTGTGGTTCTTAAAAAATTATCATCAGTCGTGGAGATGGCGGACACCCTATCTTTTTGAATATCCAATCCTGTATACAAAAACACCCCTGTTCTTTCCTGCCAGTTATAATTGTTATAATTAAAATCTATGCCATGGTTGACACTGGGCAGCAAATTGGGATTCCCTATTACCACGTTCAACGGATCATTGATATTGGGAACAGGTTGTAATTGATTTACGGAAGGCACATTAAGCCTGGAATTATACCTTAGGTACAAGCGTTTGTTTCTATCAATGTTGTATCGAATATTACTCCTAAACATTAAATTCTTATACGAATTGGAAAAAGCGGTGTTTTGAAGTATATCCTGATTTTTTAGATCGGTCATGACATAGGATGCATTGACCCTGAAATTTAATTTTTCACCGTTACTGCGGATACCAAAAGATGGTGACTGTTGAATATTTCCGAAGGTAAAATCCGAGCTCAAAGCCGAATTAAAATCGGTATAGCCATTAGTAGCAGTATCAAAATCCATTACGTATTTGGCATTGTCCCTTTGGTCATTGCTATAGTCGTATCCAAAATCCAAGAACAGCTTACTGGTCAGAGGTTGTCTGTAACCCAACTCCAATTGATAGGAATTTCTTTTGTTATCTATTTCCGAAAGCTGATCCAGGGTTTCTACACTTGGATCGTCCCCAAAGACCTCCCGGTAAGAATTTAGGTTGGCCGTATTCAAATTTTCGGAATTATCATTGGAAAAGGTAATGGTGATCATTTTACCAATGGTATCCATTTTTTTCATAATTCCAAAACGATTGGAAAAATTTCTTTGAAGTCCATCATTGACGGATATCCTATCGTTCCTATTGATCAAATCCCCGTTTTCATCCATAGAAACGCTGTTATTGCTGTTTATGGAATTGGTCCTGTTGATACTCAAGGAAGGCTGTATGGTAACCCGAAGCGTTTCATCCACATCATAATCTATATTTGCCGCTCCCCGATTGGAATTGGTAGCACCTTCAAAATTGGAGGTGTTATCCGTAAAATACCTTCTATTGGGCAAGATGTTCTCCCTACTTGTCTTCTGGTCATTATAGGAGTCACTATATCCAAAAAAGTAATTGGCATCTATTTTATATTCCCCTTTCTCTGAGTTTGCATAACTGGTCCCCAAGTTGGAGGAGGTAGTTATACCATTGCCAAAATTATTGATAAGACCGGATTCCCTGGCACCGGAATAACCTCCGTTGGTATTCCCGACCATGTCGTAAATCTCGTCAAAGGAAAAACCTGAGTTATTTATATTATTGGAGCTTGCAATAAAACTGACCCTTTTCTTATCATTAAAATAATTGAGCAGGCCGTTTAGCTGATACCTTTCATCCGTACCGTAGCCCGCGGCCATTCTTCCTAAATAGCCCCTGTTCTTATCTTCCTTTATGGTAAGATTAATGGTCTTATTTTCCCCATCCCCTGCTTCCCCGGTGAACTCTTCGGTTTTGGTTTTGGTATCCATGATCTGGATCTTACTTATAATATCCTTGGGCAGACTTTTGGTGGCCACCTTGGGATCGTTACTGAAAAACACCTGCCCATTTACCAGCACCTGATTTACTTCCTTGCCGTTTACGGTAATCTTACCATCACTATCCACCTCTACCCCCGGCAACTTTTTAAGAACATCCTCCACTGAGGCATCCGGCTTTGTTTTAAAGGAATCCGCATTAAATTCCAAGGTATCCTTTTTTATGGTGATCGGTACCCTGTCTCCCACAACAAGGACTGCATCCAATTCCTGCGCCTGCTCCTCCAATGGTACACTCCCCATATCTACCTTGGACTCCAATTCAACTTTTACAGAATACGGCTTATACCCGTTATAGGAGAAGTATACGTTTACCTCCTTAAGATTGGTATTCCCTTCCAATAAAAACATCCCTTTTTGATCGGATACGGTATATGACACCAAGGAACTATCCCTTATGGATTCCGCATAAATGGTGGAAGCTTCCAATGGTGCCTTGGTAATGGCATCGACTACCTTCCCGCTCAACACAAAATCCTGGGAAAAAGAAATATTAAAAAATAAAAGGAAAAATAGGAGAGAAAAGTGAAAATTCTTCATTTGGAAATTCGGTCTTGGATTCTTGATAGTATGGTAAGCTATCAAAAGTAACCCATGCCCTACAATGACCCAAATGCTTAACAGAACTTTAAGACCTCACTTAAAAAAATATCCTTAAACAAACAAAGATTCCTACTTCTTCCTCATAAAAACCGTTACCGGCACCCCGGTAAAATCGAAATTCTCCCTTAGCTTATTCTCCAAAAAACGCTTATACGGCTCCCTTACATATTGAGGGAGGTTACAGAAAAAGGCAAACTGTGGATAGGGTGTGGGCAATTGGGTACAAAATTTTATTTTCACATACTTGTCCTTATAGGCCGGCGGAGGATAGTTTTCTATAATGGGCAACATAATATCGTTCAGCTTTCTGGTCACCACCTTTTTGGATCTGTTTTCATAAACCTGCACCGCAGTCTCTATAGCCTTATAAATACGCTGTTTTGTAAGTACGGATATAAACAGAATGGGCACATCTGTAAAAGGCGCTATGGCCTCCTTTATTTTTTGGGTGTAGTGCTTAATGGTATTGGTCTCCTTGTCCTCTACCAAATCCCATTTATTTACCAGGATCACTATGCCCTTGTTGTTTCTTTGTGCCAGCCAGAAAATATTTTCCACCTGCCCGTCAAAACCACGGGTGGCATCCAACATTAAAATACATACATCCGAATGTTCAATGGCCCTTACCGACCGCATTACGGAATAGAACTCCAGATCTTCGCGCACTTTCGCCTTGCGTCGTATACCAGCGGTATCCACCAGGTTAAACTCGAAACCGAACCGATTGTATTTAGTATCTATACTATCCCTGGTAGTACCGGCAATATCGGTAACTATGTATCTTTCTTCCCCTATCAGGGCATTGATAAAAGATGATTTTCCTGCATTGGGCCTCCCTACCACCGCAAACCGGGGCAGGTCGTCCTTCTCTTTTTCCTTTTCCGGCAGCACCTTTACCAAATCATCCAGTAAGTCGCCCGTACCACTACCGTTTATACTGGCAATGGTATAATACTCCCCTAGGCCCAAGGAATAGAATTCTACGGCATCTTCAGCTCTTTTACCGTTGTCCACTTTATTGACCACCAAGAAAACCGGCTTATTGACACGTCTCAACAAATTGGCCACATCCTCATCCATTCCGGTAACCCCGGATTCCACATCTACCATAAAGATGATGGCATCGGCCTCATCAATGGCCAATTCTACCTGCTTATCTATTTCCTTTTCAAAAACATCATCGCTCCCCAACACATATCCGCCGGTATCGATCAAAGAAAACTCCACACCGTTCCAATCACTCTTTCCGTAATGACGATCTCGCGTAACCCCGCTCACGGCATCTACAATGGCCTCCCTTCTTTGAATTAGTCGATTGAAAAAGGTTGATTTGCCTACATTAGGTCTTCCTACAATGGCTACGATAGCACTCATACTTTTAATTTGATGCAAAAGTACTATTTAAATCCGAAGAAAAAACAGTATCTTTTATCCTAATTATCAGCCCAGTAGTTTGAATGTCCTACCCAACAAAATTGTTCTAAGACCAAGGTTCCAACATAGCGTAAAGGGTCCTTCCCGACCCGTTCTACAATTGTTTCAACGAACGGACGATCCCACTTATATCGTTAAAGTATCCGATCATCATGTTTTTATACGGTTCCATAAGGACGAAACCCATTTTTGGTCGCCCCAGTTACAGATAGAGATAGTAGACCAGGAGGATGGCAACAGTACCATCTACGGATTGTTCGGCCCCAACCCCACCTTATGGACATTCTTTATGTTCGTCCATTTCGGAGTGGCCTCGCTCTTTATCATTTTCGGGGTCTGGGCCTATTCCAATCATGCCCTTGGCAAAGAAATAGGCCTTCAGATTGGATTAATGGCTTTAATGGTCGTAGCTTGGGTTGTACTTTATGTATTGGGCAGGGTAGGAAAAAGAAAGGGCAGGCCACAAATGCATCGGTTATATGAGTTTATGATGCAATATGCCAAGGTTGACAACGACCTTTAGGACGGGCATTGGAATAAGACCAGAAACTGGAAAGAAAAAATTAACTGCGTATTATTTAGATCCCGATTTATCGGATTGCAGATAAATATGGAATGAAGTAAAAAGGGCCTTAATAACAGACCCCTCCCTAACCCTCCCCCAAGGGGAGGGAATCTATTATGCGATAGAACGTTTATAGTGTTTCCCATTGACAATCAATCGGCCTCCCTATCCCACCTATCACAAAGCATGTTCCCAATGACCAAAAAATTCCTTCCCCTACTAGAGAAAGGAGGAGCCAATCAGACAAAATATATCTAACCCTGATTGTACCCAAAGCGTTTCAACTGATTGGGATCGCTTCTCCAGTTCTTATTCACTTTTACATAGAGTTCCAAATGTACCTGCTTATCAAAGAATTTCTCCAAGTCCTTACGGGCCTCTACCCCTACCCTTTTCAGGGCACTTCCTTTATGACCAATAATAATCCCTTTTTGGGAATCACGTTCCACCATAATTACAGACCGCATTCGGATAATATCCTCGTCCTCAAAAAATTCCTCTGTATCGATCTCCACAGCGTATGGAATTTCCTTTTTATAAAATTGAAGAATCTTTTCCCTAATGGTCTCGTTTACAAAAAATCGTTCCGGCTTGTCCGTTAACTGGTCCTTGGGGTAATAAGGCGGGGCTTCCGGAAGCAATTCCAAAATTCTAAGAAAGACTTCCTTGACGTTAAAATTCTGCAAGGCGGATATGGGATGTATTTCAGCAGTTGGCAATTGATCGTGCCAATATTGAACCTGTTCCTCCAAGATACCCTGCTCGGAAACATCGATCTTGTTCAATAAAAGCAAAACAGGGATTTTGGTATTTTTTAGTTTCTCAAAAAAACGTTCGTCCTTTAAGGCCTTTTCCCCGATTTCTACCATATAAAGTAGCACATCCGCATCTTCAAAGGCAGATTTTACAAAATCCATCATGGACGACTGTAATTCATAGGCGGGTTTAATAATTCCCGGGGTATCGGAAAGTACCATTTGAAAATCGTCCCCATTAACGATACCCAAAATTCGGTGCCGGGTAGTCTGCGCCTTGGAGGTAATAATGGATAATTTTTCCCCTACAAAGGCATTCATAAGCGTGGATTTCCCTACATTGGGATTTCCAATAATATTTACAAAACCCGATTTATGCACTTTCATTTTTTAATTTTTTAAAATATGCCTTAGCAGCAACGTTTACTTTAGGAGATAACAATAAAACTGCAATCATGTTGGGAATTACCATTAAGGCATAGGATAGATCTATTAGGTTTTTTACCAAATCCAACGATGCTACGGCCGCAAAAATAACCATAATAACGAAGTACACATTATATAATTTACCAATTTTAGGATTCGTTAAAAAAGATAGGCTTTTTACACCATAATAAGAATAGGTAAATAAGGTAGATAAAGCAAAAGCGGAAACAATAAGCATTAATAACATATCACCATATCCAAAAAGTGTGCGTTCAAAAGCTTCTATGGTCATGGTAATACCACTGATATTTTCGGTATAGGCACCACTTAGAATAATAACGATCGCTGTTAATGTACATACCACAATGGTATCTATGAAAGGCCCCAACATAGCCACCAAACCTTCCTTAATCGGATTGTCCGTTTTGGATTGTCCATGGTACATGGGCGCACTTCCCAGGCCTGCCTCATTGGAAAACATGGCCCTTCGGACTCCAATAATGACCAATCCCCAAAAACCACCGCTGACGATTGTTTTAAAATTCCATGCCTCTGATAAAATAAGTTTCAAAGCAGGCCATACCTTTTCCAAATTTATGGCCATCACCACAATAACTGCGAACAAATAAATAAATACCATAAAAGGCACTATTGTCGAGGCCACTTTTGCTATTTTGGACAGCCCTCCAAAAATCACGAATGAAGTTAGGATTGCCAAAACAGCCCCAATGGTCCACTTCCAATTTTCATTCCCCATCGCAAACAAGGTTTCCCCTGGCTTTACCACCAGCATAAAAGTCTCTGTAAACTGGTTGGCCGTAAAAACCCCTAAAAATCCAAATAGCCCACAAATGCAAAAGAAAGTTGCCAAAGGCTTCCATTTTTCTCCCAGACCTTGTGTAATATAATACATAGGGCCGCCTTGCAGCTTACCATCTGCGTCCGTTGTCCTAAACATAATGGAAAGACTACAGGAATAAAATTTAATTCCCATCCCTATCAAAGCGGTTATCCATATCCAAAAAACTACCCCTGGCCCACCATCATGAATGGCAATGGCCACTCCCGAAATATTGCCTAAGCCCACCGTTGCAGCCACAGCGGAAGAAAGTGCCTGAAACGAACTCACATCCCCTTTCGCATTTTTATCATCATACTTTCCGGCCGTTATGGCAATCGCATGACCGAAGAATCGGAACGGGACAAATTTAGAATAGATGATTAAAAACACTCCCCCAACTATTAATAACAGAAACATGGGCCATTCTGTGTACGGTAGCATTTTGACCAAAAAATCATTTATGTAATCCATATTAAAAGCATAAATTTCAAATAAATGGAAATTTAAGAATTTAAAAGGGACAGGTGAAAAATATTTCAAAGTATCCTTTGATACTAATAAAAAAGCTTTGTATATTTGCAGTCCGAAATAATTCAGTCAGCATTATGAACTGAGGGTTTAGAGCCAAGTTGAATATTTTGGAAACGCACATCGCGGGATAGTCCTTCGGCTTCGCTCAGGAACCAAGCAATATCCTTCGACTACGCTCAGGACAGGGTACCTACTCTGACGGAGCAACAAGATTGAAATAGCAATACCATAAGGTACTTTGAACATACATCGCGGGATAGAGCAGTAGGTAGCTCGTCGGGCTCATAACCCGAAGGTCACTGGTTCGAGTCCAGTTCCCGCTACTAGGAAAGATAAGGCTTCACAGAAATGTGGAGCCTTTTTTTATTTCATATAGTACAGAATAGTAGTGTTTTCGGTTTGACATTTCTCTTGATTGCAAATGCTATTATTTTGTAGCAAGAAATATTATTGATGAAATATTTTAATGCTTAAACGCATTTTTCATCAATTCCATTTCATTTCTTGGAATACCTAAATCCATCGCAATTTGTTGCCACTGACCTACATTCTGCTGAATTGTATTGATAATGACATTGGCTTCTTTTTCTTTTAACCGAAAATAAGGAGCGACTTCCCGTACCAAGTCTAAGTCCAAAGCATTGTCATTTTCTGAAATATTAAGTTTTAAACCCGTACCGTTCGGGGTTGGGTTGATATCATAGGCAGGTGAAAGTATCCAACCGGAATCCGTTAACAGAAATCCGTGATTGCGAAGGTGGTCATCCGTATTGGAAACACAAACATTGAACGCAATACGTCTCCATAATTTCTTGAGATCATTATCAACATCAGCACCATTCTGCATTAAAAATTCCAGAAGCTCTAAATAACTGACCCCATCTTGATAGTCTGTTCCATCAGTATATCCCAATAAGATCATTGCAGAGGCAAAATGAATACGGGTACCATCGATTTTCCTATCAAAGCGTTGTGTCAAAAAGGTATGTTGTTGATGCGAAAATTTTTGGATTCTTGACGGTGTCATTTCAATGCCGGATTGAATGGCAAGTCGATACGCCAGCATTTCCCAAGCCCCCATATCCTGCTGGTCATTTTGGCTTGGGAATTTAGCAATCCACAAACTACCATCTGTGTCCTGTATATTTGCCTTAGGTCTTGCGCCTCCCAATGAAGATCCTGGTGCCATTAGCATATTGAGCCATTTTAGGTATTCCGGATTATCTGGGGCATCTTCTTTCTCTAGTTGCAAGCTGGCAAATTCAAGATTTCTAAGTGCAGTGGGCGGTGCGGCCATAGCTGCATTATCATCTAAAAAAGCACCATCCTGTGCTGTTTTAAAACGAAGTCCTCCCATTCGGTTATTGTCGTAAACCCCAAGTAGATAATCCGACTCCATTAAGGTTTTAGGACGTCGATCTTCTTTCCTGGCTTTAGCGGCTTCCTTGCGCATCATTAGCACCCGGCCCCATCGATCTGGTGAGGAATCCAGGAAAATGCCGAAATTGGATTTCTCATCATTGAGGTACTGAGCCCCTTCGAATAATTGTAGATCTGGATCTATGATTTGGGCATAATCCGATTGTAACCAACCTTTGTCATATTCAAAGGAAAATATTTCTTTCCCTCTGGATGGTGTGGCATATAAACTTCCCATTAACAATGGTGATTCAATTCCATCCCAATGCGCATATACCCATATTTCTTTTCGTTCAAGTGCCATTCTTTCTTAGTGTTTTTTTTGGACCGCGTTCCTTTACGGTTAGATCGGCATCCTGTATTTTTCTGCCCAATACATCATCGTCGGCCAAAAGCAAAACATCCTTTTCCAGCCCTAATACTAATAAAACTTGGAGAATAATGCCCATAGAAACCGCAGGGTTCCCTTTTTCTAGGGAAGAAAGTGTGGGACGTGAAATCCCAGCTCGCTCTGAAACCTGATCCATTGTTAGTTTCCTGCGTAAGCGTGCTAACTTAATATTTTCTCCTACTGCTTGTAAAAGCTTCTTGTTTTTAGGCAGTAATACAATACTGTTTCTAGACATAACGTTAAATACATTTTACAAATATAAGCAAAAAAGTAAATAGTATTTTACGTTATTATAATAAATAATATAGGAAACTTAATTTTTGTCCCAAAAAAAGTGTTTTTTTTGGGACAATTGAATTTGTTACAACTATTTTCCATTAAGAAGGTGCTTATATTATTTAAAAACAAATTTTTTCCATTATGAGCATATTATAGCTAAATGTTTTCCACTATAAAGTATATGTGCCCAAAATGAATTATTGTTTATAAAATTCACTCAGCACATTCCCCTCCATTTCGCGAAAAGCTACATTCCGGGCGGCAGCGC
>CBFGWQ010000150.1:0-9768 GCA_965652575.1 uncultured Arenibacter sp.
CCCTATTATTTTACTTCAAAAGTAGTCACTAGAAATCCATGGTCTGATGGATACGGAATGGTCCTACCATTTATGGAAAATGGCTCCCCTAGAAAAACTTTATAGGATTCGGACTTAATTGCACTTATTTTTGAACCCTTATAAAATATATAATCAATTCTATGATCATCATTTTTTCCTTTAGTATGCCATGTAATTCCCGGTGCCGTATTGGGGTCGGGGTGCAATGTTCTATAAGTATCCATTAAACCTATATCTTCCAGGATTTTGGTAGTATACCATGGTACCACCAACCCATTGTGCAACGCTTTGGTCCCTTCCCCCCAATCCAAATGCGAAGGTGTATTCAAATCCCCTCCAAATACCATAGGAACCCTATCCGCTTCGGCGGTATATTTCTTAAGGTAGGGAAGTACTTTTTTTAGCATTTCATATTTTGTACCGGATTTTTCCCATTCCACAAGTTCACCTACCGACTTGCCCAAATTTTCAGGCTCATCTTCCCAGGGCAGATAATGGAACCAATTGGAAAAAAATCTAATTTTCCGGTTATCTATTATAATTTCACGGCCCCCCAGATAAAATGGAAAATCGGTATCGATCCGCTCCCCAAAGGGAAATTTTGAAAATATGGAAAGATTTACCCCTTTATCATCTATGGCGGTCCCCCCAGGGGCTATCAAATGAAAATTATATCCCAGGGAATCTGCGATCATCTGGCCAGAACCATAGGTCTCCACCATCAAAATAACGTCCGGGCCTATTTCCCTAATAATTTCTACCACATTTTGTACCCCATTTTCAATATCATTGCCCCCGTGCAATATGTTCCAGGCCATTACCTTAATGGTAGGCCTTGGTTCCTGTGCCTTGCAGCCCAAAACGGAAAGAAACAAAATCAAAAAGTAAAAAAAATTCCCTGTCATTTTTCAATGGTTATGTTGATGTCCCAGGTGCCATAAAAATGCTAACTGAATCAAGATTTATCTTCATAGCTCCGCAGGCGCAAGCGTCACACTTGTACCCAAAAAAAATAACCCTACAGCCCCATTACTCCTTAATTACCCAAGTGTTTAGGGTATTGTGTTTCCCTTCTAGGATAATCTTGTAAAAACCGGAAGGATAATCGGATAGGTCGATATCAACTTTTTGCGATTTGGTTTTTACCTTTTTCAACAATACATATTCATCCTTGCCGCCCTTGGAAAAATTATTGGAAAGGGAAACCCAAATTTTAAGGTTTCCTTTCTTTTCAAATGCCTCCCAACTGATCTGAACTTTATTATCTTCAAGAGTGCTTTTGGCATTGGCAATGGAAATAGGGCCCGTAAGGGGCGCCCCATCCAATTCCCATAATTGTTCCTTTAGGGGGTGGATATCAAAACTCCGCAATATGGTGGGCATAATATCGACAATCCCAGGTTCGTTATTATAAAAATAAGGGTTGAGTCCCTTGGCATTGGTTACTATCCAGGTAAGACGTTCCCTATCGCTTTGTCCACCGTGTCCTTTCCCTGTTTCCATGCTTCTTCCGTGGTCCGTAGTGATATAAATTTGCCAATTTTCATTAAAATGTGCTTCCCTGTATTGAATGGCCCCCCACAATTGTCCCATTTGCTTGTCCATAATTTTTACGGCATTGTAAAATTGATCGCTATCCCCGTATTTATGGCCCATATCATCCGTGTATTCCAAATACACCCAAGAAAGATCGGGACCTTTTTCGCTGATATATCCGGAGGCTTCTTGAACAACATGTTCATCTATTTTATTGATATATAAACGATCTTCATCATGGGGAAAATTAATGGTGTCATTTTCAAAACCATCAAAATGATAGTCGAGCCTAATATTTCCCGTCTCCAATAATCCTTCCCCTATTAATTTGGTGCGATTGTCTTCCCATGTGGAGAATACGGCCGTTTTCAACTCGGGGCGATATTGCCCGGCCATCCTAAAAATAGTCCAATAGTTATAGTTAGGGGCTTTTATCCCGTTTCCCCATACATTGTGTTTATTGGCCCAGGTTCCCGTAAGCAAACTATTATACCCTACGGCCGATATGGTAGGCGTTTGCGAATATCCGTTCACTTCTCCCCCAACATAGGCACGGGTGTATCCCCCAACTCCTGAAATGGCATCCAAATGCGGGGTGGGAATCTTTTCAATAACATCGGCAGGTATTCCATCCACTATTACAAAAAGAACTTTCGGCAGGGCTTTTGTCTGGCCATGGCCCATCAACCCAAAACAGACCAATACTATAATATAAATATGCTGTACTATTTTAATCATCACTTGCAAATAACCGAATTAAATTAAAACTATTTTTTGACAATTTTCGTGTAATCACATTTGTATTTGATAAGTTGCGCTACCGTGGAACGGAATTGAATTTATAACTTAAAAAATAGATGTGGTTTTCGAAAAAACCACATCCTGCAAAAACTAAATCCCGATCGGATCAACTTAATTTTAAGGGACGGAAAATATATTCTGGGAGGTATACCAAAACACCCAGGACCCTCCGGATTCATAATACACATCTATGGATACCGAAATTTCCCCGGTACAAATATTATACGTTCCCTCCCCATTCTGCCTAAATTCATAAACATAGCCATCATTATCCGTACCGGCAGCATAGTTATCAAATATGGCCGTACCGGCAGTACCTCCTTCAACGGTTGGTATTAGGGCTATACCAAGTTGGGCATTTGGAAATGCCCCGTAATCGATCAGGTCTCCTGTCAAGGTTACCATATTGTCCGTCACTGCTCCCGCCACAGTATGGTTCCCTGCCGAACTAATTAAATTTGGGACATCAAAAATACTTATGGTCCCACTACATTCATCGTCCGTGATATTCAAGGTAACCGATTTGTTGGATTGGTTGACGATGCCCACGCCTATATCGATCAAAGGGTTGCTAACGCTAACAATATCGATGGTCAAACTCCTATCCTGATCGCTGTTCAATAAATTGTCTATAATATTAATGAGTAACGGCTCCGATCTTATTTCACCGGCTTTGAAGGCTACAGTAGTAGATGCCACATCATAATCTATTCCTGCTTGTGCATTATTGGCCATAATATTTACGGTAACGTTAAAATCCTCCTCAAGTACACTTCCATCGTACCTTAGATAAATAGGATATGCTTCCCCACTGTCCGAGGAATAAGTTTCTGGAACGGTAATGTCCGATGCTATGAACGAGACAAACTTGTATTGTTCAAAGTCGTAGTGGCTTACGTCTTCCTCGCACCCACCACTGATCAGGGCCATTACGATAAATATTAGGGAATATATAGTTTTCATTGGTTCGTTATTAAAATTGAAAAATGTATCATTATTTACCAGCCCATTATTTGGACAAGTTTTGGGTTGAGTGCCACTTGATGGGCAGGTATCGGCCGGTAATAGTATTTGGGTTCCACAAAACTTGGCTGATCTGTGGAGGTCACCATATTTCCTGATGTACCGTTGGACAAAAATAAACTGGCGCTACTGTCTCCAAAGAAACCGGCTTTGTAATAAATAAGATCAACACCCAGGGAGTTGGTTTCCTTTGGGGAAGGAATATCCCCATTACTGGAAATAATATGGATATCCACAATCCCATCCCCCGTCATATCATATTTCCCAAGTCCGGGAAAATACATACCATGTGGGATTTCTTCCAAAACCTTTCCTGCATGCCACCGCATAAGGTCATCCAATCTGAACGCTTCTGCAGCAAATTCTACACGCCTTTCCCTTCTAATTTCCAAAATTGCCCCTTTGTTGGTGCCGGATACATTGGGAAAATCGTTTTCAAGGGACGTATCTATATTATTATTGGCAGCACCCAGATCCAAATTGGGAAGGCCCGCCCTTTGCCTTAGCAGATTAACACTGATATCCAGATCGTTTTGTTCAATATTTCCCAATTCGGCCTTTGCTTCCGCATAGATCAAAAGCGCTTCCGCATATCTATATACGGCAATATCCACCCCGGCACTTTCAACACTATTGTTATACCCTTTAAGTTGATGATATCCCGTAAAATTTTTGTTCAATTCCAGAATATAAGGGTTTGTACTTCCTGCAGATATCCATCCAGGGTAGACAAAAGTTTGGGAAAGTCTTGGGTCCCTGTTCCGAAATTCCTCAACAAAAGTAAAGGTATCATACCCTGCCTGGTCGTTAAATCGTGTACCATCGGACATTAGGTAAGAGTCCATTAATGCTTTGGAGGGACTTTGCTCATAATTTCCAAATACGGTGTAGTCCCCACTGATTTTCTTTTTGTCCACATCATACACGTTGACAAGGATAGCTTCTGAAAGGCCCGATAAATCTTCAGAATTGAACAATGCCGCATAATCCTGATCGGGATTACCGGTGTTATGGATCTCAAAATTTCCGGAATCCATTAATACTTTGGCCGCATTTAGGGCCATCTCAAGGTATACGTTGGCCGTACTTTGTAAATTTAGCTCCGAATGGTATTTCCTAAAGGTACCTTCATATAGGGCAATCCGCGCTTGTAACATAACGGCCGACCACTTATTGATGTTCCCATAGGCAACATCCTCCCGAATATGTTGGGAAGCAAATTGGATGTCGCCGATAATACTATCTATGACCATAGCTCTCGGATCCCTTGGTTTGTACAAGGATTCGTCCTCCGGATCCAATGTTTTGGAATACCAGGGAACATCCGAGTATCTCTTCACCTTATCAAAATAAAATGCTGCCCGATAATATTTTCCAAGGCCTTCAAAATGCATTTTGGCCTCCTCTTCAATATCCGCTTTGTTAAAATTTTCGAGAAAAAAATTAATACTTCTTAATCTGCCCCAAGACCAGCCAGAACTTATGTTCTCTGCACTGGGACTACCAACCGTTATGTTCTTGATCTCTACCGCACCGGTCGTGGCCATATCATCGGTCCCCTGGTCACTTAAGAATATCCCATAACCCGGAAGGGAATGCAGGCCGTTGATATACAATTGCAGATCGGACTCAGAATTAAAAAAATTATCCTTGGCGATGGCAGCTTCAGGGTTTGTATCTAAAAAATCATCGTTGCAGCCCACAAGTGCCAGTAAAAAAACCACTATTATTTTGTATGTATTTTTCATCTGTTTATTTTTTTTGTTCAACCCTTTAAAAAGTAAGATTCATACCTACGGACAACTTACGATGAAAGGGATACGCATACCCTCTTTCCCCAATTGCTTCCGGGTCTATATGCTTCTTTATGGAAGACCATTCATATATATTTTCACCTGTCACAAAAAATCTCAGCTTGGAAATATGCATTTTATCCAACAAATTATTTGGTAGGGCATAACCAATGGTTATGTTTTTAAGCCTTAAATAGGCTGCACTTTTTAAATACTTGGTCTGGGGGATGTCCAGTCCTGCCCCATAATTGGAATCGGCCAACCAACTTTGCAGTACAGGATATTCCGCATCGGTATTGGCATCGGCCAAACCTGCATCCAAATAGGATTGGGAATGCTGTGCCCTTAGGGCATCACTATCGGCAGAACCTCTATAGAAATCCAAGAGATGGGGGTACATATTGGCATAAGGTTGCTGGTAGGCTCCCCAAAAAAGATAATTGGTAGGATAATAATCCATTTTGCCCACCCCTTGCAAGAATCCGCTAACATCAAATCCTTTCCATGCCATGTTCATATTAAAACCTATCTGGTATCGAGGTCTGGAATTGCCTATTAATTTTAAGTCCTTGGGGTCATTGGCAGACTCCCCACGTAATATTTTTCCATCCCCGTCCTGATCCACATATTTCGGCCATCCCGGCACTATGGATAGGGCGCCCCAAGGCACAATGGCCGATTCATCGAGCGCGGCGATCTCCTCCTCCGTTTGGAAGAAACCATCGTTTTCCAAACCCCAGATTTCCCCGACTTTGGCCCCTTCCCGCCATTGTGAAAATAATTGTCCATCATTGTCAAATCTGGTAATGGTGGTTTCATTGTCCGAAAGGACCAAGGAAGTGCCAAAATCAAAAGTGCTTCCTCCCAACATAAAATTATTCTTGTAGCCCAATGTAAATTCCCAACCGTAGGTCTGTAGGTCGGCTGCATTGGCACTGGGCGGAGCGGTACCCAGTACCCCTGGCAGTTCCTGGCTGGGAGTAAGCATCCCTATGGTATTCCTAACATAATTATCTACGGAAAGATTGAGGGAGTTGTCAAAGAATCCCAGATCGACCCCAAAATTGGTGGTGACCACCTTTTCCCAAGTATAGGTATTGGGATTGATTCCCAATCCCGGTGCATAGACCGCTTTTGGATATTCCCCATTTATCAAATAGCCGGATTGTCCGGTGGACATAGTGTTTATATGTCCATAATTACCAACATTCTGATTTCCCAACGAGCCCCTTGAAATCCTAAATTTTAAATGGTTTATCACATCACTTACCTCTTCGCTAAAACCTTTGCTCGCAATCCACGCCAAGGAAACCGAGGGAAAAAAGCCATATCTATCCTCCTTTGGGAACCGCGAGGAACCGTCATATCTACCGTTTAGTTCCAGAATATAGCGCTCCTTGTAGATATAGTTCAACCTGCCAAAAACCCCGTTCAAGGCCCAATCGGAATAGGCCCATCCTACTGTTTGCTCGCCTGTGGCCAGCGCAAGGTTCGGAAGATCCGATGAAATTAGATTGTCCCTGTTGGCAGAATACCATTCGTATTCATTTACCTCTCTGTTATAACCAACAATGGCAGTAAAATTATGATTGTTAAATTCTTTGGCGTAAGTGGCATAAAGGTTCAATACATTGTATTTGTTCTCCCCTAAGGCCTCATAGGCATAATCTTCGCTCACTTGTTCCCTTACATCGTTAGGGCCGAAACCTATTTTATACTTGGTACCATCCCAATGCCTACGATCAAAATCCTTTTTGAAAGTGTGTTCCGCAGTAAGGGTCAGGGCCTTGTCCAATAGATATAAATTTAACCTGTTCGTAGTCTGGATCCCGGTTTCGGTAATAGCCGTTTTACCACCGTCTATCATACGTGCGGCTGCAAATCCGGCATCGGTATTGGCCCAGGTACCATCAGGGTTTTTTACCACATCGGTAGGTCGAAGGTTGTAAATATTGGTTATCCCATAAGTAGGTAGGTTTCTATTGGTAAAGGTTAAAAAGGTATTGTTCTCAAAATCCAACCACTTATATGGGTTTATGGAAACTTTAGACCTAAGGGCATTTCTCTCCCAAGAGTCTTCGGCCAGTCTATTTAATCCGTTTTCGAGAGTGTGGTTAGCGGAAACATAATAGCTTATAACTTCCTTTTTTTCACTATCGGGATCCACTATTTCCTTTTTTCCGCTTATCGAGATGTTATGGTTTTGGGAAAAGGCTGCACTATTAAAAAAGTACTCGTTCCAATTGGTATCTCCCATATATTGCCATCTATCTGGGTTCTGGGGATCCAATCTTACATTGGGTACCGTTGGATCATTGGAACGTGCCTTTGCCCAAGCATAGGTTTCATCCGTATAATTTACATAGTCCCATGGGGTATTATTGGTTGCCGTGTCCAATAATCTGGAAAAAATATAGGGGTCGGTTATTGGGTTCGGCGTAATGGTAGGCTTGCCCCAAATAAAGGAATTGGAATAGGTAATCCTACTTTGCCCTCCTTCCTTGGTAGTGACCAATACCACCCCGAATGCTGCTCTAGCTCCGTAAATTGCAGCGGACGAAGCGTCTTTGAGTACGGAAATGGAAGCGATATCATTAGGGTTCATACGTGTTAGGTCGGCCTCGGATGATGGCACACCGTCTATCATAATCAAAGGACTCCCACCGTTTATAGAGGTGTAACCCCTAATATTGATACTGGCAGTACTCCCAGGAGCCCCATTGGCGAAGGAAATATTTAAATTGGCCACAGTGCCCTGAAGTCCCTGGGATACATTGGCAATTGGCCTATCCTCCAATTGCTTCATATCTACCACTGCCACGGAACCGGACAGGTTAATTTTCTTTTGGGTACCATACCCAACTACCACGACCTCATTAAGCACTTGGGAATCCGGAGCCAAAAGAATGTTAATGGTAGAATTTCCATCCACTTTCAGCTCTTGGGTCTGGAAACCTATATAGGAAACAACTATAGTGGCATCAACTGCCGGAACATCAATACTGAAATTCCCATCAAAATCCGTGACGACTCCCGTTGTTGTTCCTTTTACCATAATACTTGCCCCCGGCAAAGGCTGATTGGTTTCCGAATCCAAAACTGATCCGGAAATAATTCGGTCCTGGGCAAAGGAGAAATATCCCATACACAGCATAAAAACAAAGCCGCAGAAGATTTTGAGACCAAATCTACTAGTGGCAAAGCATTGGTTCTTTCCTTTTTTCATAAAAACTGTTTAAAATTTAACTATTTGGTTTTGGTCAAATAAATTGTTATTCCATTGAAGCAGGATAACAAAAACGAAAGTAACAAAATAAATTGATTGAATGACCAATCAATTTAAAATTTTTGTATTATTATTGTTAAGATTATATTAACTTGTGCAGCTCATGGGAAGAAAAAGTTTAAAAAAAGAGCGTCAATCGGAAATTATCGAAGCTTTCTACAAAGTGGCGCAAAAGGAGGGCCTGGAGAATGTTTCCTTGGCCAAAGTGGCCACGGAAATGGATGTGAACACCAGTTTGGTACTACATTATTTTAAGTCCAAGGAAGAACTTCTTTTCGGGCTGATCAATTATATCCTTGAGCGTTACAAAAAGTTGTATACTTCAGAATACAATAAAGAAAGAAGTGGTTCCCGATTGATGAGTATTATAAATAATCTGTTTTCCAGAGAATGGAACGAATTAATAGATGATGGTGTATTTTATAGCTGTTTTGCCTTGATTTTTAGGGATGAAAAAATAAAATCGGCCTATAAGGAATTACACGATTATTTAAGATTATTACTCTCGGAAGTTATTGAAGAAGCCAAAAAAAATGGAGAGATCAATATTCAATGCTCCAAGGAAACTGCAGATCTGATCTTCGTCATGGTAGAGGGCGCATATTATTACCTTTCCCTGTTCAAACCTAATGAAGAGTACTATGAAAAACTGGAAAAGTACAAAGAGGCCGCCATTGAAATGCTTCGATTCAACAAACCTACTTACTCCTGATTTGAACCTCTTTTCCTTTTTCGTATTTTAACAATGGCATATATTCCGATAAACATCCATATCAGATTTGTAAAAAGGTTGGGCCTGTCCTGGGTATCGTATGCACAAATAACCAGACAAATGCCTCCGGCAACATTCATCGATTGATAAAGCATACTTCTTGCACTAAGTCGGTTAATACTCAACAGGAAATATGAAACAATAAATAAGGCGGAACCTGTCCACCCAATGATTTCGAATATCTTCACTTGGCCCTATTTTAAATCGGCAATATAATTCGAATTTTCAAAACTAATACTTTCAATGCTTCCAACAGCAGCACAAACTATTATAAAATGCCCTTCCGGAAACGGTTATCAACAACTTATTTAACGTGAATTCGACATAAAAATATTTTCAATACATTGATTTCGTGCAGATTAAAATATTGCTAATGTCTCCTCGAGTCTACCCGTGCAGTTCAAGCGGGCGGAGTCGAGAGGTTATTTTGACAGTTATATCTTTAAATTGAGGTCTCTCCCGAGCTATCGGGATCTGCTCGACCGGACAAAATTATCATAAATAACCCATTAACAATTAAATATAAATCGAACTCA
>CBFGWQ010000151.1:0-9754 GCA_965652575.1 uncultured Arenibacter sp.
ATGAGTAAAAAGAAAGCTTTTGCATTACGGTTAAATGAAGATATGCTGAAAGCCATTGAGAAATGGGCCTCGGACGAATTTCGTAGTGTAAATGGCCAAATAGAATGGATGTTGATGAAGGAACTTAAAGAAGCCAAACGTGCCCCCAAACAAAAGGAAGATTAATTTTTAACATATCCCACCTTACATTAGCTATTTGATACTTAAACCATATCTTTAACGGCAAATTAATTCCAAAATACAAAACACTATTCCCTTTTATGGATTTCAAAATTTTATGCTCCGATCTGGACGGCACTTTATTGACCTATAAGGATAATGTTTCCGATGTTACCATTTCGGAAATCAAAAGAATAAAGGAGCATTTAAGGATTATATTGGTTTCGGCCAGAATGCCCCAATCCATGACCTATATTCAAAAAAGTCTGGGCATAGAAAATGAGCCCATCATTTGTTACAATGGCGCATTGGTCCTACATGGTCCGAAAGAATTGTTCTCCACATTTATCAATATGGACCAAATATCCTCAATTTATAATATGGCCAACAAAGTCGGAATTCAGTTGGGCCTGTATTCCAAAAACGAGTGGTATGTAGAAATGGACTCCGAGCGGGTACAGAAGGAAATAAGATATACCAAAACCCTTCCCATCTATAGGGACACCAAGGCAACCATCGAAGACTGGAGGAATAGAAAGATAGGGGCGCATAAAATTATGTTGATGGGGAACAAAGAAAATACCGATGGCCTTTTCCCCATACTTCAAAAGAATTTTTCCCAAACCCTAAACCTATACCGTAGCAACGATACCTTGATCGAAATTGCACCAAAATCGGTTTCCAAATTAACCGCCATCAAACTATTATTGGGCGCACATGAAAGTTTAAAAGACGTTATTGCCTTTGGTGACAACTACAATGATATTGAAATGCTTCAAAATGTGGGCCTTGGAATAGCAGTAGCCAATGCTCGTGAAGAAGTAAAAAGTATTGCCCGCGACCTTGCCCTGAAAAACTCTGAGGACGGAGTGGCCCTTTATATAAAACAGCATATTTTAATTTGATTATATTTGGAACAAACGAAAGGCCCAATTGAACCGATCTTTATATGAAGGAAGCAATTATTACCAATGATACCGTTGTATTTGGACTACTTACCCTTTGTTTGGGATTTATATTTTACACCTCTTCCCTGAAGACCGGTTTTTGGAGCAAATTTTACAATATAGTACCCGCCGTTCTAATGTGCTATGTACTGCCTTCTATTTTGGCCAGTAGCGGTTTAATATCTGACGACGTCTCCGGTCTCTATTTTATGGCCAGCAGGTATTTACTACCGGCGGCACTTATTTTAATGACCTTGAGCATTGATCTTAAGGCGATAACCAATCTGGGGTCTAAGGCCCTGATCATGTTCCTTACCGGTTCGTTCGGAATTATAATAGGCGGGCCTTTGGCCATCCTGATTATATCCATTTTTTCTCCCGAAACCGTAGGCGGGAACGATTTTGACGCCATTTGGAGAGGACTTGCCACTATTGCTGGGAGTTGGATAGGCGGGGGGGCCAATCAAGCTGCCATGCTCGAAATTTATCAGTACAATCCGGACAAATATGGTGGAATGGTCTTGGTGGATATAGTGGTTGCCAACATCTGGATGGCCGTTATTTTGTTGGGCGTGGGAAAAACAAAAAAAATAGATCGTTGGCTCAGGGCGGATACCTCTGCCATTGAAGAGCTTAAGCTTAAAGTCTCAAAGTTCACGGAGAAAATAACCAGGGTCCCCACTTTAAAGGATTATATGATGATGCTTTGCTTTGCTTTTACCGGGGTAGGTATTTCCCACTTATTCGGGGATTATATCAGTTCATATCTGACCGGCACTTTTGAAAGTGTTGGCGACAATAAAAGTTTTCTTTCCTTCCTAGGTTCCGGTTTCTTTTGGATGGTGGTTCTGGCAACAGTGGTGGGAATAGTACTTTCCTTTACCAAGGCAAAGAATTATGAGGGGGCAGGGGCAAGTAAACTGGGCAGTGTGTTCATATACATCCTGGTAGCCACCATTGGTATGAAAATGGATTTGGGCAAGGTCTTTGAAAACCCAGGCCTCATTGCCATAGGTCTTGTATGGATTACAATACACGCCATCTTGCTGATCATTGTTGCCAAATTGATCAAGGCACCCTATTTCTTCCTTGCCGTGGGGAGTCAGGCCAACGTAGGGGGTGCAGCTTCCGCCCCGGTAGTAGCTGCGGAATTCCATCCCTCATTGACCTCGGTCGGTGTTTTGCTGGCAGTTTTGGGCTACGTGGTAGGCACGGGCGGTGCCATACTTTGCACAATTCTAATGGAAATTGCATCAAAAGTTTAAAATTCCATAAACTTTAATGATATTTGCGCTTCAAAAAAAATAATATGAAATGAGCATAAACAAATTTAATTTTTTGCATACCCACCGAAATAATTAAATTTTTTGTGCGAAAGCACAGCGGTTGATCTATGCAGAAAATTTTTATTATACTCATTTTCGAATTAATAAAAATTTTTAAATAAATGAAAAAAATCATAATGGTCACGGTACTGGCAATAATTATTATCTCTTGTGGGGATAGCAGCACCGAAAATACTATGACCGTTACCGGAAATGTAAAGGGCTTAAAAAAAGGAACCCTATATCTACAGCACATTGTAGATACCACCTTGGTCACGGTCGATTCCCTTGTAGTGGAAGGGGACGGTAATTTTTCCTTTAGCACGGAACTGGAAAGTCCTGAATTGTTCTATCTGTATCTTGACAAAAAGGACAACAATAGCATAAATGACCGAATTACCTTCTTTGGGGAACCAGGAACCATAACCATTAAAACGAATTGGAATACTTTTGACCTGAACGCAAAAATAGAGGGATCCAAAAGTAACGACCAGTTAAGGGAATATATGGAAGTAATGTCCAAATTCAACACCAAAAATTTGGAATATGCCAAACTGAGCATGGATCCCAAAATACAAAGTGATTCCATCGCTTTTGATTCCCTTCAAAATTTAACCGATAAAAATGTAAAGAGGGGGTACCTTTATGCCATCAATTTTGCACTGAACAACCCGGATTCCTATGTAGCACCCTATATTGCCGTAAAGGAAGTTTCGGATGCCAATCTTAAATATTTGGATTCCATAAACAATTCGCTCACCGATGGCGTAGCCAATTCCAAATATGGCAGGGAATTAAAAGCACATATCGAAAACCTCAAGAAAAACAGCAAGCAATAAAAAAGAGACCGTCCAAAAGGAAACGGTCCCTTTTTTATTCCTGTTGTGGAAAATACTACCCTAATTTATTAAGCTGCTCTATTAGCGCACCAGCTTTGGTTTCCAATTCCGCCTTAACGGATTTTAAATGCGCCGGTCTGTTCTCCACTGACTTCTGATTTACTTTCGCGATCAAATCGTCAAAGACTTCTATTGCATTATCTATTATTGCACTACCTTCTTTGGAGTTTTGCTTATTTCCGGAAGCTTCCACTAAATACACCGCTTCAATAATATCTCCCAAAACGTAATTAATGTCTTTCTTTAAATCTTTTATACTTGCCATTGGTAATTTTTTTTTGCAAAAGTAATCATTTTCAGATAGTAACCTCCAAAAGTTTTGCACCCGTTGTTATTATATTTATTTTTTTGGATCGGGCAGGCACCAAAGTTGTCTCCCCCTTTTTTATGGATACCGAGCCAAACTCATTTGAAATTGTGGCCTTGCCCCCTACGCACATGTAGATGGTGAACGAATCCCTTGCCGAAACATCCTGCCCTAGGTCCCTGGTAAGTTCCAAAAAATTGGTTTTAAAATAAGGGCATGAAACCATGTTGTTTACACTATCCTTACTATCCGAATAGTCCACTTTAAAATCATCCTTCTTGGTATAATCTATGGCATCCAGGGCCAAATCGGTATGCAGCTCCCTTAAATTTCCGTTTTTATCCTTCCTATTAAAATCGAAGACACGATAGGTTATATCCGAAGTCTGCTGAATCTCTGCAAGCAATACTCCGGCGCCAATAGCGTGCATTTTACCCGTGTTTATAAAAAAAGTATCCCCTTCCTTTACACTTTCGTAGTTCAATAAATCCAACAGCGTATCCTCCTCCATACTCTTCGCATATTCCTCCCTGGTTACATCCCTGTTAAACCCCACAATGAGCTCCGCTCCTTCATCCGCATCCATAATATACCACATCTCCGTTTTCCCAAAGGAATTATGGCGTTTTTTGGCCAATTCATCATTAGGGTGCAATTGTATGGACAGGTCCTGTTTGGCATCAATAAACTTGATAAGGATCGGAAACTCGGTCCCAAATCGGGCATAAACACTTTTGCCCAAAAGCTCTTCCGGATATTGGTTGATCAACTCCTGTAGGGAGGTTCCTGAAAAATCCCCGTTGGCCACTATGGATACATCTCCCTTCACCGTAGATAGCTCCCAACTTTCACCTGTTATGTCATTTTCTATAGGCTTTCCCAAAACATCTTTTAGCTTGGTGCCTCCCCAAAGACGTTCCTTAAGGATAGGGTTGAATTTTAAAGGATATAGGTTCATTCTAAATGGTTTAAGATATTTTTTGTATTCTATTTATTAAATTGATTCACTGTATAAAAGGAAATTCCATAATTTTCCCTTTTCTTATCGATTATACGAAATCAAGGCTATCCGGAATAGGTTACGAAATTTCTCGGAGTTTCATAAAGTACCACCTCCAACTCGTTTGAGGCTGCAATAAAGGGCCTGAGCCGGTTCCATATATAAACAGCTATATTTTCCGCCGTAGGATTCACGGTCCTGAACCATTCCACCTCTACATTGAGATTTTTATGGTCCAGTTGATTTTCAATCTTATCCCTTATAAGCTCCTTTAAGACCTTCATATCCATGACAAAGCCCGTTTCTTCATCTATTTTCCCGGTAACGCTTACGATGAGCTCATAATTGTGGCCATGAAAATTTGGGTTATTGCACAACCCGAAAACAGCATCGTTTTTTTCAAAACTCCATTCCGGTCTATACAACCTATGGGCGGCATTAAAATGAGCCTTTCTACTGACTTTAACCTTCATATAGCCGTATTGTATTGCGAAATATGACTGTAAAACCTTTCAAAAATAATTTTGAACCAAGCGGTGTATTTTTCAGGGGAAGTAAGCATATCCTGCTTAATATCCGTGGGGCTCATCCATTTCCATGAGGCAACCTCCTCTGGATTTATCTTTGGCGACCCATTATAGTGGCCTATCATCACATGATCCAATTCATGTTCGGTAAGACCATTGTCAAAAGGGGCCCTATAAATAAACGAAAACAACTCTTTCAGTTCGGACTCAAATCCCATTTCTTCCTTTAATCTTCTCTTGCCTGCCTGAATATTGGATTCCCCTTCCCTCTGATGGCTACAACAGGTATTGGTCCACAAAAGGGGGGAATGATACTTATGGCCCGCTCTTTGCTGAATCATTGTTTCTCCCTTATCATTCATAATGAAAACCGAAAAAGCCCTATGGAGCAAGGCCTTTTCATGAGCCTCCATTTTGGGCATCAGACCAATTTGAACATCAAACTCATTAACAAGAATTACATTTTCCTCTTCCATTCCGTAAAAATAAAACCTTTCCCTAAAAATAAGGGTTAAGTACCTCACAAAAATTAAATACTTTTAAAATATACTGTCCATTAGCTATTGGCCAACTAACTAATATACTATGAAATTACATACCTTACAGCAAAGGCAGGCCTATCTGGCCGGTAGACAGGGGGTTTGGAACGTAATGAAATTCCTTGGCAAGGACTGGATGATATGTTGGCAGTAAGCAGAAGGCAGTTGATCCCAATGGTGGAACGGCAAGCTCCAGATGACTGAAAAGTTGTATTTTACCACACCCATTACGAGAAGCCATATGAAGAGACCTAAATTCAATGACAAAACATACCTAACGTAAGATTAGTACCTAATCAAGCCTATACACTAAAAAAATCTGGGCGATTTTAAATTGCCCAATTCCTTAATGAAGTCGTACCGCAAAATAATTTCAAAGGATCCATCATTAAAGGTAGCTTGTCCCAGCTCGGTAGTATCTTTGTCATAAGCCATTCCTATCAGGAACGAATTGGATATATTAAAACCTACCATGGCACTTAATGCCGCATCCCAACGATATGCCGCCCCGACAATAAATTTGTCATTGAGCATAAAATTAGCGGAGGCATCGACTTGCAAAGGGGCACCTTGAACCATTTTGGTCAAAAGGGCAGGTTTAAATTTCAGATTGGAATTCAGATCGAACACATATCCGGTTATCAAATATAAATTCATCTGCTCCTTTGCGGTGGACAAAGCTTCACCATCAAAATGTGTGGTCTGTAAAAATCGTGGTACGGACAGGCCTGCATAGAATTTCTCGGTATGATAATATACTCCGGCACCGATATTGGGCGAGAATTTATTATTAATATCCTGCTGCAAAGTGGGGTCCGGTCCTCCAGGGTTGGTATAATCTTGATTAAGTTCGGAAAAACGAATATCCAACATATGGGCACTTGCCTTTAAACCAAAGCTTAATCTCCCTTCTTGGGAAGTATATACCGTGTATGAAAAATCGCCATCAAAATAAGTTTCGGAAGTGGGGCCAATTTTATCATTTACAATTGAAATACCCAGACCCACTCCCCTATAACCTATGGGCGAATGTACATTTAAAGTTTGGGTAGTAGGGGCCCCGTCCAAACCTACCCATTGGGACCTATGTAATGCCGCAATACTTATATGTCCACGGGAACCTGCATAACCCGGATTTACACTTACCGTATTATACATATATTGTGTATACTGGGCATCTTGTTGCGATTGTACCTTGTTACCGACCAAAATGACCATGGTAAACAAACACCACAACAGCTGCTTGGAATCTAGAATATTTGTAATAAGATTTGGCATCTTCTATCTATTTATATAAATATATCCCGTAAGGGTCGTCATCTTTCCTCCTTCCGATGGACTATAGTCCAAAATATAGAAATAAGTTCCTACCGGCAACTGATTATCCTTTGCAACGGTAACCCTTCCTTCCGAAGTACCGTCAAAATAATTGGAATCATTGTTATATGCTTTGGTTGCATACACCAATACTCCCCAACGGTTATATATTTTGATGGTATTGTTAGGGTAATTTTCAATTCCCCTAATGGTCAGGACATCATGTATCCCGTCATTATTGGGTGTAATTACGTTAAATACCTCCACTTCATCATCCAGTACAATCAGATCTGAATCCAAATAATTAGGTATTCCATCCCCATCAAAATCGTCGTTGGCATAATTTCCATCCCCATTTTCATCTTCATCTGCGGTGAGTATTCCGTCGTCATCGTCGTCATTATCCCTAAAATCCACTTCATCATCCCCATCGGTATTGGGAAGGTCATTATAGGGATCATTGATCTCATCATTAACATCCACGTCTATAGTTGTGCTTCCTTCATAACCATCGTCCAAACCATCATTGTCCTTATCCGAGCCAATATAAACAACATCCGGAATCCCGTCATGATCATGATCATGTCCTTCAATACTGTCCGGAACATTATCGTTATCACTATCCTCATCCAGGTAATCGGGCAAACTATCCCCATCTGTGTCTATGGGGAACAAGCCAAGATTTCCATTGTTCTCATAGGCATCGTCCAAACCGTTATTATTGGCATCTACACCACTGGGCGGAAGATAGCCTTGGGTAGTTTGTGCTTCTATGTTATCCGGGATACCATCATTATCACTATCAATATCCAAGTAATCGGGTATACCATCACCATCGGAATCGGTCGGGTCCGTGGACGGATCATTATCTGCATCCAAATTAAGGTCTTCGAAACTATCCAAAATTCCATCATCATCACTGTCAATATCAACAATACCAAACGGATTCACCAATATATTGACAGTGGCCGTACTACAATTTGATTGATCATCACATATGGTGTACGTAAAAAGATCGCTGCCCACATAACCATTGTTGGGAGTGTATGTAACCGTATCATCCCTAAGGTCATTAGGCGTACCATTGTTATTGACTGCTAATATGCCATTGGATGGACTAGTAGTCGTTATGGTTCCTAGAATAGGGATATCATTGTCGTTCCCCAAGATATCTAAATCCACCGGCATATTTTCCATGGTGGCAACAGAATCATCAAAGGCATCAACAATAGGAATAACCTCCACATTTACAGTAGCGGTACTACAATCTCCAAGGGAATTACAAAGGGTATATGTAAAGGTGCTTGGGCCATTGTAATTGGGATTTGGAACAAACGTTATAATATCATCCGATGGATTATTTGGTGTGCCATTATCGTCAACAAGCACGTTCCCATTAAAAGGATTTGACGTAGTTAAAATACCTGTAGTAGGCAAATTGCCATCATTATCAAAAATTGGCACTATAACAGATGAATCCTCATTGACCGTGACAAAATCGTCTACCAAAACACTGGATTGCTGCAAACAAACCACAGTAAAATTTGGCAGATCAAAGGAGTTCCCTGCCTTGGTTACTGTAGCGGTATAGCGCACAACACTCTGCGTGGCAATCACCGTAGGCCTTAATTGGTCCCCACTAACTGACGGAGACCAACTTATGGCAGCACTGGGGCCCACATTATTGGATATATCCATGGTTACCTCATTATCCGGACTTGTACAATCCGTTACTATAAAATAACCTGTAGCATTTGATCCGCACAAAGTACCGTCATATGTTGCGAAATAAATCCCGGATGAAGTTACCTCGTAAAAAAAATCGGTCCCCAAAACAGTAGAAGTATCGGAAGCCTCGTACCATTTGTAATTATGTTCATCTGTACTGTTGGGAGCCTGCAACAAAAACTGTGCATTTCCCCTATTCGTACCTAAAAATATAGTAACAAGGGCAACAAAAAGAAATCTATATATGTGTTTTGGTTTCAAACTCTTATTCTACCTAGTTGATTTATAAATACTATTTTACTACAAATACTACGTTGATCAGTGAATTATAATCTGTTGGCGTTGCTATAACATCATAGGTCATTACTCCAAATTCATCTACACTCACATTGTTGAATACCGTATTGTCATAATAGGTAACATAGTAATACAGCTCTGTATTGGCATAGGTTGGTATGGCCGCCGGTGCCAAATTACTGGCTACCATTGGCGATCCAAACTGCGCCGTATATTGGGTATACAGATTAATTGTCCTACCCGTGCCCGTTGAAGAGGCATCCACCGCAATGGAAGGAGGATAGAAAATATTTGGTCGTGTATTGGCAATTACATAAGGAGTAGCACTACTACCATTTCCGGTTACACTAATATCATTACCTGCTGTTACTATAGTCTCTGTTCCATCGGCTGTTGGGACTGTTACCGTATTACCGCCGGATATGCTCAATTGATCGCCTGCAATACTCAATGTTTGATCATCCGTTGCCGGATCCCCTGCCGGACCAGTAGCTCCTGTTGGACCTTGGGCCCCGGTAGCTCCGGTTGGACCCTGAGGACCTTGTGGACCTATGGCACCATCTATACCATCAGATCCTGCAGGACCCGCAGGACCTTGGGCTCCGGTAGGACCTTGTGCACCTGTGGCGCCTGTATCACCAGTATCTCCTTTGACACCGGTTGGACCTTGGGCTCCTGTGGCTCCCGTATCTCCTGTTGGACCCTGGGC
>CBFGWQ010000152.1:0-9741 GCA_965652575.1 uncultured Arenibacter sp.
GAGGACGGACGTTGGACCTTGACCGGCCTGCTCCGACCACAGGTATTGGGGAGTGAAAGTGAACGGCAGGTCCAGGTATATCTGGACTGGGGCAAGGGCAGGGATACGATCAAGGTCAACAGAAGTGGTAAAGATCTGTATCCGTTGGATTACGAAATTCCGGAAAAATTGGATTGGATTACGCTCACCTTGGACATGGGACTAGGTCTTCGCCATACCAAGTCTATAGTTCTGAATACCCCTCCATTGGACCTACAGTTCTTTCCGGAAGGTGGTGATATCATCCATGGGTTCCGCAACAAAATAGGTTTTAAGGCGGTAGGTTTGGATGGGAAGGGAACGAAGGTACGGGGCGAGGTCCTGGATGTCAAAGGCCAAAAGGTAGCCTCTTTTGAAAGTAACCATTTGGGTATGGGTTTTTTCTTTTTGGAGGCAGATAGCAATTCCTCCTATAGCGCAAACATTGTTTATATGGACAGCCTGGAAATGGAGGCAACCTATCCCTTGCCCAAAGTCGCGTCCAAAGGGAGTATCCTATCTGTGGGCAGGGCCATGGATAAGATCCGTATACAAGTGGAATCCAACGACATAAACGACCACGTCATTGTAAAGGCCGGTTGCAGGGGATTGGATTATTATTTAATGGAAGGGCCCTTGCGGGAAGGTCGTTTTGTTTACCACCTGCCGTCCAATAAGTTGCCTGAAGGAATCATCGTCTTTACCCTGATGGATTCCAATAGGAAACCCCTGGTGGAACGCCTGTACTTTAACGAATCGGGACAGGAACGGTTGGATATTTCCCTGTCCACGGACAAAGCACAATATGGGCGGAAGGAATCTACCAAACTCGATATTGAGGTTTCCGGCAAAGGTTCGGATGCAACGATTACCGATCTTTCCATTTTGGCCATAAACAGGGAGCAATGGCACCAAGGGAAAGGAGGGACCGTTCGCTCCTATTTTTTGTTATCCTCAGAACTAAGGGGGGAAGTGGAAGAACCCGATTATTACTTCAGGGAAGATGGGATAAATAACTACAACGATCTGGATGCATTGCTATTGACCCAAGGGTGGCGCCGCTACAAATATCCGGTAAAGCGTCAGGGTACTCGGTTCTATTGGCCCCAACCGGCACTGGAAGTCAAGGGTACGGTACGTTCGGGCTTTCCAAAAAGACAGTTGGTCAATGGTGCCGATATCTCCCTGGTCACCTTTGGCACGGCACCTTCCTTTTATGCCCAGGAAACGGACAGTATGGGAAGGTTCCGTTTTTTACTGGACGATGCTTATGGCAAACGGATGAGGATATTGCTCAATAGCAAGGGTCAAAAGGGCAAAAAAAGCAACTATACCATTCTGATGGATACCCTTGGTAGTCCAAAAGTAGATTATGAGCCGATCATTTCCTTACAAAAAGTAGATCCCGTTGCGCGGGCGGTGGTACGGGCCCATGAAGAACGGCAAAAAACGGAGGCCATTTTCGATTCTCTCTATGGGGTAACCCAATTGGACGAGGTGGTGGTAGAGGGTTACCGGTTGACCCCTGAACGGCAAAAGGCGTACAAACAATTTGGGGAACCGGACGTGGTCATAGAAGGGGACGTGCTGCGTTCCAAAGAAAGGAAATGGTCCTATGGCCTGTACAGTATCCTTATGTTCGAATATGGGGACCAGGTAACGATAGAGCAATTTCCCGATGGCTTTATGCTGGCCCACATTAAAGGAGGGCGCAGGGAACCGACCTTGTTGGTGGTGGATGGCCAATTGCTGGCAAAGGAACAGTATGAATTTGTGCCCCATATGCCCCCTGGCATAGTGGAAAGTGTGGAACTAATAAAATATGCCAAATTTTTCACCAAACAGTACCTGACCGTTTTTCCCGATACACATCCCTTGGAGGCACCTACTTTGGGCCATATCATTTCTGTTTATACCAAAGATGGGGTAGGCATCCATGGTACCGATAGACCTGCACCGGGCACGCTCGAATCTACCATGGCGGTCTTCTCCCCTGAAAAGGAATTCTATGCCCCCAAATACAACGGACCGGTACCGGAAGATAGTCAAAAACCCGATCTAAGATCCCTGATACACTGGGCCCCCAGCATAAAACCCGATGAAAACGGAAGGGCATCGGTCCGTTTTTACAATGGGGACATTACCGGGGATTATGTAATTGTTGTAGAGGCCATTTCCAAGGATGGGCGTATCGGGTACCAGGAAAAAATGTACCGTGTAGGGGAGGGGGATCCTTGAGGGTGATTGCCCTATGGAAAACCGGAAACTTATAGTTGGTGCATCATGTTTTACTTACTAAGTGGGATTTAATCCCGATAACTCTATCGGGAGCTCCGACGCATGCCCACCTTTGCCGACAGCCATGTAATTTTTATCCACTACTTTTTGCCAACCGCTACTGCCCACTGCTTACTGCATACTACCAATACATCATCCAGTACTAAGTATTTTCTTGGAAAATAGAGTAATGCCAATTGTATAAATGCCAAACTTTTAGTGTTGGGCAAAAAGACTTTAAAAAGTGATGTTCGGAAGAATTGGGACCCCTCACATAATTTGTAGGAATTTTAAGCGTTGAAATCTTTAGTATATTTGCGAATTGGCAATAATCCTGTACCAAGCGAATTAGGAAATAATGAAAGATTATAGTACACTTTTCCAATGTAGCCCCTTCCCCAATTGGGTCTATGATATGGAGAGCGGTAAAATCATTGAAGTCAATGAGGCCGCTTTGGGTCTGTTTGGATATGGTAGGGAAGAATTTCTTGGCCTTTCTATTAATGAAATAGTCCTGGATTGGGATTTGGATCAATTCTTGATTTCAAATAACGAAATAAAGCAAAACGACCAGTTTCAGAGTGTAAACATAAAAACTAAAAATAAGGCACTAAAAAATGTTAGGTTGATGTGCCAAAAACTGGTTTTTCAACAAAGAAATTGTGTGATGGTCACGGCCCATACCATGGGGCATCAGCATGTAATTGAGCCTTCTTTAAAAGAAAACCAATATAGTAAGGTTGAGCAAATTTCCAATTTGGGATATTGGAAATACGATACTATAAACGATTCCCTTAATCTCTCCGATGAGGTCTTCGCCATATGGGGAAGGAACAGGGAGGAATGGCCATTGACCATAGAACATATTTTCAATTACCTGCCCAAAGAAGACCGGAAGCTTTTTTATGATAACATGATCTCTTTGTTCCACGGACAAAAAGAATTGGATTTTGTACACCGCATCCTCCTTCCCGATGGTAGCACAAGATGGGTACGGGAGCAGGGAAAATTAATCAGGAATGCAGACGGAGAGCCCGATTTCTTTGAGGGGACGGTACAGTACATTACGGATAGGATAGTGGAAGAACAGCGGTTGCAATTATTGGAAAGTGTGGTAACCCATACCAATGATGCCATTATGATCACCGATGGTGGGCCTCTGGAAGAACAAGATCCAAAAATAGTATATGTAAACAGGGCATTTACCCAAATGACCGGATATAAACCTGAAGAGATCATTGGTAAAACTCCGGACATCCTTAGAGGTCCAAAGACCGACAGAAATGATTTGGAACTATTTTACAATACCTTGACCAAAGGGGAGTCCTCTGAGGTCACCGTTACCAATTACCGGAAAAATGGAACGCCCTTCTGGATCAATATTGCGGCTTCGCCCGTCAAGGATATCAAAGGTACGGTTTCACATTATATTGCCATCCAAAGGGATGTAACCTCAAGGATCAATGCCCAGCTGGAAAAGGATTTTCTGGCCAAGATCAGTGCCAGCTTCAAGGAAAGACTAAGCCTTGGCAGTTCCCTTGATCGGATATGTAAATTGGTCACCTTTTATGGGGATTTTACATTTTGCGAAGTTTGGCTGCCCAGTATCCATAAAAACAGCCTTCGGTTTGCGGCCATGTTCGGTAAGGATGAAGCCGGGAAAACATTTTATGAGCACTCCAAGGATATCCAAAAAATGGAATTGGGCAATGGGCTTCTCGGCACGGTATGGAAAACCGAACAATCGGTACTTTGGGGCAACATTGACCGGAACAACCTTTTTATCAGAAAAAAGGCCGCGCAACAATCGGGGATCAAGTCGGTTTTGGGCATTCCCTTAAAACATCAGGGTAAAATTGTAGGCATTATGGCCGTAGGCACCCTGGAAAACGAAAAACGCTTCAAGGTCCATTATCCAGTACTTTCCAAATTGGAAGATTATTTGGGATCGGAAATTAACCGTAAACGTATGGAAGAGGACCTGACCTACTTGTTCGAGACCCTGCCAGACCTTATTTGCCTGTTGGATTTTAAGGGGAATTTTCTAAAAATGAACAAGGCCGGGTGCAATATATTGGGCTATACCGAAGATGAGATCGTGGGCAATTCCTTTCATGGGTTCATTCATTGGGAGGACAAGGAAATCTCGGATGCACTGGTCCAAAAAATAAGCGACGGGCAGAAAACCTTTGAAATAGAAAACCGTTACATCACCAAGGCGGGCAATCTGGTTTGGCTCAGTTGGCACTGCAAGATAGTGATGGATGAAGGCTTGGTCTATGCCACTGCCAAAGACATAACGAAGACCAAAAAATTACAGGAAGTGGTCTCCGATGCCTCGCAATTGGCAAAAATAGGTGGTTGGGAGATAGATATGATCAATAAAAAGTTGACATGGTCCGAAGGGGTACACCAGATCTATGAGACAGACCCAGAGGGCTATACCCCGGAATTGGAACATGCCATCAATTTTTATAGGGCAGATCATAGGGAAAAGGTCAGAAATGCGATTAATCGGGCCATGGAAAAAGGGGAGGCGTTTGATTATGAAGCTGCCTTTATCTCCGCCAAGCACAACGAAAAATGGGTCAGGGCCATGGGGCAGGCCGAAATGGTCAATGGAAAATGTGTCCGTCTCTATGGAAGCTTTCAGGATATTACCCAATTGAAAGAGGCCGAGCATCGACTTTTGGCGCTTTCCAACGACCTTCCCGGTGTTACCTTTCAATATTACCTATATCCGGACGGGACGGGCAAAATGGATTCCGTTAGCCAGAAAGCTTATGAAATATACAATCTTAGCCCTGAACAGTGTGAGGAAAACGCTAATCTCATTTGGGACCAGGTTAAAAAGGGAGGGGATTATGAAGCGTTGATGTTGGACATCCAAAAATCCCTTAAAACACTCACACAATGGAACAGTCGCTGGCGGTATGTCCTGCCCAATGGTAAGATCCGTTGGCATGAAGGTTATGGAACACCCTATAAATTGGCCGATGGCACAATACTCTTCAACTCTATGGTCTTTGACATCACGGAAGAGGTGAAGTTGACCCATCTCCTGGAAGAAACCTCGGAACTCTCCAAAATTGGGAGTTGGGAAATGGACCTGTTGGCAGCATCAGCAAGCGATGCCATGTATTGGTCGCCGATCGTAAGAGAAATAATCGAAGTGGGCGAGAATTACGATGCCTCATTGAGCGGGGGTCTGGAATTCTATACCCTTGAAAGCAGGCCCTTGGTAGAAAAGGGGATAGAGGAACTTATAGAAACTGGACAGGAATATGACCAAGAGGTTCTCTTAACAACTAGCTCGGGAAAGGAAAAATGGGTCCGGATCATTGGAAAAAGTGAACGCACCAATGGCGTGTGCAAAAAAATATTCGGAAGCATCCAGGACATCCACGCCATGAAAACCACCCAACTGCAGCTCCAGGAAATCCTGGGTAGTATATCGGATGCGTTCTATACCGTGGACAAGGATTGGAACTTTACCTTTTTTAACAGGGAGGCCGAAAATTTACTTGGTAAGAAAAGCGATGACGTATTGGGGAAAAACCTTTGGGAGCTATTTATCCCTACCTTGGGCACCGAACTGGAAACCGTATATAAAAGGGTCGCCAAAAAAGGCAGGGCCGAGAGCTTTGAATACCTTTATCCAGGAAACGGATCTTGGTACGAGATCAACACCTATCCTTCCAATGGGGGAGTTTCGGTCTATTTCAAAAATATAGACGAAAGGAAAAAGGCCGAGGTGGAATTGGAATCGGCCTACCGTGAAAAAAATATGATCCTGGAGAGTATAGGGGATGCTTTCTTCGCCATGAAGGAAGACTTCACGGTGACCTATTGGAACAAAACGGCCGAACGGTTGATCGGGGTGAAAAGGGAAGACCTGATCGGCAAAAGCCTTTGGGAGGTGTTCCCCGATGCGGTGGACCTGCCCTCTTACGTTAATTATAACAAGGTACTAAAGACAAAGCAGCCTATTACCTTTGAAGATTTTTATGGTATTTGGCTTGAAGTCAACGTATATCCGTCGGAAGAGGGCATTAGTGTATTTTTTAGGGACATTACCCAAAAAAAGAAGTCCGACCAGAAGATCCTGTACAAGACAAAACAGTTGGATATCATTGCCGAAATGAATGCGGCACTGCTCAATTTTGAGGACTGGTTCAAGGTAATCGATAAAACCTTTAGCAGGGTGGGGGAGTGTATTAAAGTGGACCGAATATACTATTTCCAAAATTCGGTCAATGAAAAAACAGGGGAACCGGAAACCAGCCAACGCCTAGAGTGGAGTGGCCATGGGGTGGCTTCCCAGATCAATAATCCCTCCCTTCAGAATGTTCCCTTTGGTGCAGTAATGAGTTTTATACAACCCCTGTCCCAAAACAGACCTTTTAAGGCTATTGTGAGCGAGTTACAGGATAGCGAGTTGAAAAGGCTGCTTATGGAACAGGAAATTAAATCCGTTTTGGCGTTTCCCCTAATGGTCAATAAAAAATTCTGGGGCTTTGTAGGTTTTGACGACTGTAAAAAAGAAAGGGACTGGCGCCCGGAAGATATTTCCTTTCTGAAGACGGTTACAAACAACCTTTCCACAGCCATAGGTACTTCAATGACCACCAAGGAGCTGGAACATTCCTATGCCGAGAAGAACCAGATTCTGGAAAGTATAGGGGATGCTTTTTTTGCAGTAGACAAGGAGTGGGTGGTGACATATTGGAACAATCAGGCAG
Organism: uncultured Arenibacter sp.; assembly: GCA_965652575.1. Lineage (GTDB taxonomy): Bacteria > Bacteroidota > Bacteroidia > Flavobacteriales > Flavobacteriaceae > Arenibacter. The sequence goes on from CBFGWQ010000152.1 coordinate 7,038, forward strand.
AGCATTTGCTGGGAAGAAAAAGAGAGGACATCATCGGTAAAAATCTTTGGGAAGAATATGCCGATGCCGTTGAACTAGGTTTTTTTGTCGAATACAATAAGGCAATGACAAGCGGGGAGAAGGTAAACTTTGAGGAATTTTATCCTACCTTGCGAAAATGGTTCGAGGTATCCGCCTATCCGAGCAACGATGGACTTTCCGTCTATTTTAAGGACATCACCTTACGTAAGGAGACCGATATTCTGATCCTGCAGGCGAACGAGCGTTTTGAAAAAGTGGCCCAAGCAACCACGGATGCGATATGGGACTGGGACATAGAAAATAAGGTATTTATTAGAAGTGATGGCTTTGAACGGCTATTTGGTAGCAAGGTTAAGAAGTATTTGAACGAAAGCGAGATCTGGAAAGATAGTTTTCATCCGGACGACCTGCAAAAAATACAATCCAGCCTCAAAAAGGCATTGCTGGATTCTTCCAAGGAATTTTGGAGCAAGGAATATAGGATCGTTCATGAAAAGGAAGGGATAAAAACTGTGATCGATAAGGGAGCCATCATCAGGAACGACTCCGGGGAGGCTGTCCGTATGGTGGGTGCCATAACGGACATTACCGAGAAGCAGGAATATATAGAGACGATAGAAGCCCAAAATAAAAAATTAATGAGTATAGCCTGGACACAATCCCATGTGGTAAGGTCCCCATTGTCCCGTATATTGGGAATAATCAATCTTTTGGATATGGAACCCAAAGATTCCGAAGATGTCCCTTATTTACTTGAACAGATAAAAGTATCAGGTAACGAACTGGACGAAATTATCCGTAAAATTGTAAGTGAAACACGCTCCATTAGAATTTAAGATCATTAGGGATGGATAAATTGGTAATAATTGTCGATGATGACCCCGTCTTTAGGTATATTTCGGCGAAAATGATAGAAAAGGTCAGCCCTGACCTGGTCATAAATTCATATTCGAACGGAAAAGAGGCTCTGGACTTTCTCCTGGAAAATTATGTGGCCGAAAATTTCTATAACATATTTTTGGATATCAATATGCCCATCATGGACGGCTGGGAATTTCTGGGGGCACTTGAAAAAACGGCTTTTATTAAAGTAAGGAATGTTTCCATACATATTGTTTCTTCTTCTGTAGACGACAGTGATATTACGAAGTCCAAAAGTTATGGCCTTGTCCAAGGCTTTCTCCACAAACCACTTTCGCCGGACATGATTAAATCTATCCTTATCAGGCAACAATGACAACGCAACCAATAAGGTTACACCCATCTAGGGTATATAGAACCTATAAACTTAAATAAATGAAAGGCAAATTCTACTTTATCATATTATGGCTCATGGCAGGCGCATCAACTTCTTGTGAAAAAGATAATTTGGAACATCAAAACAACTTTGAGGAAAGTCGCAAGGCATGGTCGGATTTTAAGGAATTGACCAATAATTCCTATAAATACAAAGTTGTTGGGGGATCATGGGCCGGCTTCTCCTGGGAAACGACCTTAACGGTGTCCAATGGAAAATTAATTAAAAGGCATTTTAAATATACGGTTACCGAAGGGTTGATCGAGAATGTTCCGGAAGAGGAATTGGAATGGATTGAAAATGAAGGGAAAATTGGAACCCATGAATCTGTTGGTGCGGAAGCGTTGACATTGGAAGAAATATACGATAAGGCCCAAACGGATTGGTTGAAAAAGAGGGAGCATACGGTAACCTATTTCGAAACGAAAAATAATGGATTGATTTCGACCTGTGGTTATGTGGAAAATGGTTGCATGGATGATTGTTTCATCGGAATTACTATCATGAATATTGAAAAAATATAAAAGTTATAATGTATATTAGGGTTGACAGGATACAAGAACCAAATAGGAATACCCTGCCAGCAGAAAAAAATGAAATTTGACAAACATTTTCCAACGGATATACTAAAACCCTACATCAAATATTTTGTAGTGTCGGAGAATGAAATGGCAAGCGAGTATAAAGTTTTTCCAACTTCCGGACTTGTAATCGGGTTTCAATACAAAGGACAACTGGCCTCCGTGAAGGACAACAAGGAAAGCAAACTGACCACGGCGGGAATAACAGGAATTACAGACAGCTTTAAAGTCTTTAAAAATTCGGCGAATATAGGAACTATATTGGTTTACTTTACCGAATCGGGCTTTACCCATTTTGCTTCGCATCCTGCCAACGAACTATTTGGTCTTAGCATTTCCCTTGACGATATTTTTGATAAAAATTGCGTAATGGGAGTAGAGGAAAGATTGGCAATGGCCAATACCGACATACTTCGGATAAAAATCGTGGAGCAGTTTTTAATATCCCAACTCAAAGATATAGTAACGGATAAATTAATAGTGGAAGCCGTTAAGCTCATTTATAAAAGTAAGGGAACGATCCGAATAAAGGAACTCAACGAAAAGCTGTTTATCAGCCAAAGCCCGTTTGAAAAACGGTTTAGAAAAGTGGTTGGGACCACTCCCAAAAAGTTTGCTTCCATTGTTCGTTTCAATACAGTTCTCGACAATCTCAATGAAACCAAAACGCTGACCGAAATCTGTTACGAAAATAATTTTTTCGACCAGGCCCATTTTATCAATAACTTTAAACAATTTACAGGGGATACACCGGAAAATTTCAAACGCTTCTTGTAGAAAAACGATTTTTTACAATTACAGCGGT
>CBFGWQ010000153.1:0-9647 GCA_965652575.1 uncultured Arenibacter sp.
TGTTCTTGGTTCTAAAAGCGAAGCGGTCTTTTGTCAAACTTTCGGATAGTTGTGAAATTTTTCATATAACTATTTCTCGTTTTCTTTAACGACCCCCATAACCTTAAGTTATCATGAATTATTATTTTCAATTGGCGATTGGGAATAAAGCCCGGTAAATTTGAAGTTTAAAAGGCGATATTAATGATGAAACCGCCTTATGGTATAATTTTAAAAATTTATGATATGAGTTTGAGAATTGGAGACGATGCACCAAATTTTAAGGCGCAGACCACGGAAGGTGAAATAGATTTTCACCAATGGCTGGACAACAGTTGGGGAATTTTATATTCACATCCCGCAGACTATACACCGGTGTGCACAACAGAATTGGGTAGAACGGCACAGTTAAAGGAAGATTTTGCAAAAAGAAAAACCAAGGTACTTGCAGTGAGTGTTGACGACCTGGACTCCCATTATGGCTGGGTAAAGGACATTAACGAAACCCAAAACTGCCATGTAGAGTTCCCGATCATAGCGGATTCGGACAGAAATGTGGCAACCCTCTATAATATGATCCATCCCAATGCATCGACCTCCGCTACCGTTAGGTCCGTTTATTTTATCAGTCCCGACAAGAAGGTACAGGCCATTATAACCTATCCTGCCTCTACGGGAAGAAACTTTGCCGAGATTCTTAGGGTGGTCGATTCCCTAAAACTTACGGCAGAGCATAATGTTGCCACTCCGGTGGATTGGGAAGACGGACAGGACGTAATTATTCCACCAGGAGTTAAGCAGGAAGATGTAGAAGCGAAATATCCCAAGGGCCATCGTGTTATAAAACCGTATTTACGATATACTCCCCAGCCCGACAAATAATTATAACCTAAAAGTATGGAATTAAAAAGAGGATTGGATAGGGGGCCGTTCAGCGATGAGCAGGCAGGCAAGCTGAATATAGCACTGTCCGGACTTGATTCGGGCCAGCTTCAATGGCTTAGTGGGTATTTCGAAGGACTCATCCAAACATCTTTGAATAAAACCACAACCGGAAGCCTATCATTGGATCCGGATCCCAATATTAATAAAGGGCTTAAACCCGAAAAAGTGCATATTCTTTTCGGGAGCCATACCGGCAATAGCGAAAATTTGGCCATGGATCTCCATGCACGGGTGAAGGAACTGGGAATTGATGCGGTGATTTCCGATATGGCTTCTTTTAAGACCAGGGAACTCAAGGATATCAAAAAACTGGCCATAATCGTGAGTACCCATGGACTGGGAGAACCTCCGGTACAGGCCGAGGATTTCTATCGTTACCTGCATGGCAAAAAAGCACCAAACCTGGCACATCTGCAATTTTCGGTTTTGGGACTCGGAGATAGTAGTTATATCGACTTTTGCCAGACCGGTAAGGATTTTGATGGCATACTCGAAAAATTAGGGGCTCAAAGAATTGTTCCCCGTGAGGATTGCGATGTAGATTACGCAGACCAAGCGGAGGCCTGGCAAAAGAAGTTTCTGACTGCCATAGTGCGGACCAATGACCAGGTTTCCCCTATCCAGGTAGCGGATATTCCCGGGAATCAGGTCAATGGAACCCAATATTCCAGGAAAAATCTTTTTGAAGCCACCATTCTCGAGAAAATTAATTTAAATGGGAAGGGGTCTTCCAAAGAAACTGTGCATCTGGAACTGGATCTGGAAGGGTCCGGAATAAAATATGAGCCGGGCGACGCATTGGGGGTCTATGGTGCCAATTCCCCTGAATTGGTTCGGGCGGTTTTGGAAACCACCAATTTATCGGGTACAGAGGAGGTGGAAACACATGAGGGCAATAAAACGCTATTTGATGCACTGACGCATAACTATGAACTTACCCCTCTTTCCAAGAACACATTATCCGGATATGCGGCATTGACCGGTAATGAAGAGCTTAACAAAATCCTTGGGGATAAGATGGCCCTTCAGGAATATCTTTCCGGACGTGATTTTTTGGATATGATAAACGAGGTACCCTATAAACCGACTACCGAAGAATTGTTATCGGTATTGCGCAAAAATACCCCAAGAATGTATTCCATTGCCTCGGCACAGGATGTGGTAGAGGAAGAAGTACATCTGTTGGTATCCGTTGTCCGCTATAATGCATTCGGCAGAAATAAGGACGGCCATTGTTCATCTACCCTGGCGGACAGGCTTGAAATTGGAGATAAGGTGAAGGTCTTTGTGGATAAGAATACACGTTTTAAACTTCCCGAAAATCCGGAGGCACCAATTATAATGGTTGGTCCGGGAACCGGGGTGGCACCGTTCAGGGCTTTTATGCAACAGCGGGAAGTATTGGAAAGAAAGGGCCCATCCTGGCTTTTCTTTGGCGACCGGAATTTCACGACAGATTTCCTTTATCAAACAGAGTGGCAACAATATATGAAAGAGGGGGTACTGACCAAAGCAGATGTTGCCTTTTCAAGGGACCAGGAACAAAAGCATTATGTACAGCACAGAATGTTGGAGAACGGTAGGGAACTGTATGAGTGGTTGGAGAAAGGAGCACATTTTTACGTTTGCGGTGACGCTAAAAAAATGGCCAAGGACGTGGATAAAGCCTTAAAGCAGATCATACAACAACAAGGGGGAATAACTGTTGAAAAAGCAGAGGAGTATGTTAAAAATCTTCAAATTGCCAATCGCTATCAAGCAGATATCTATTAAGGTAGGTTCGGGCGGACTGTAATGCCCAGGAAAGTATATTTATGGAAAAACAATCGAATTACAAGGATTTATCGGAAGATGAACATATCAAGGACAAGAGCGATTATCTCAGGGGAAACATAAAGGACAGCTTGAAAAACCCTTTGACGGGGGCTTTATTTCCGGACGATGTTAAACTTATAAAATACCATGGTTCATATCAGCAATACGATAGGGACCTGGAAAGTGAACGAAAGCAGAAGAAATTGGAGCCTTTATACCAGTTTATGGTTAGGGTAAGGGCTGCAGGAGGGGTAACGACCCCTCAACAATGGTTGTCCCTGGATGAACTTTCCGACAAATATGGAAATGGTACCCTTAAATTAACTACCCGGCAGTCGTTTCAGTTTCATGGGATATTGAAGCGCAATTTAAAGCCCACTATTCAGGCCGTCAATAAAACTTTGCTAAATACCTTGGCAACCTGTGGTGATGTGAATAGGAACGTTATGTGCAATCCGAATCCTTACCGGTCCCATATACACGAAGAAGTATATCAATTGGCCTGTGAAATAAGCAACTACTTTCTTCCTAGGACTACTGCCTATCATGAAATTTGGTTGGATAAGGAAAAAGTGGCGGGGACCCCGGATTTTGAACCTTTGTACCATCATAATTACCTTCCAAGAAAATTTAAAATAGCATTGACCGTTCCGCCCCATAATGATATAGATGTTTTTGCGAATGATCTGGGACTTATTGCCATTGAGGAAAACAATAGCGTAGTAGGATATAATATTTGTGTAGGTGGTGGGTTGGGCAGTACATTGGGAGTAAAGGAAACTTATCCCAGACTTGCCGATGTCATAGGTTTCTCACCGAAGGAAAAAGTGATTGAAGTTGCCGAAGCAGTGATAACCGTCCAAAGGGATTATGGTAACCGATCGGACCGCAAGCTATCGCGATTAAAGCACACCATTGATGACAGGGGGCTGGAATGGTTTGTGGCGGAACTTCAAAACCGCTTGGGCTGGAACCTTTCAAAGCCAAAACCCTATCAATTCAAATCGAACGGGGATAAATATGGTTGGCAAAAGGGTATTAACCATAAATGGTTCTACACTTTGTTTGTGGAACATGGGAGGGTAAGGGATGAAAATGATTATCAACTAAAGACGGCATTACGGGAAATTGCCAAAATCCATACAGGAGATTTTCGTTTAACGGGAAACCAAAATCTTATTATTGGAAATATCGAAGAAGATAAGAAGGAGAACATTGAAGCCATTTTAGATTTGTACGGTGTTGGCAACCACCCAAAACTTACCGGATTGCGCAAGAGTTCCATGGCCTGCGTGGCATTGAATACCTGTGGATTGGCTTTTGCCGAAGCAGAGCGTTATCTACCATCCCTAATAGATAAATTGGAAGTCATTATTAGAAAGTATGGCCTGGAGCATGATGAAATAAATATCCGGATGACAGGTTGCCCCAATAACTGTGCGCGATCTTCATTGGGCGAAATAGGTTTTGTAGGTAGGGCCATTGGCAGATATAACATGTATTTGGGAGCTAGCCACAACGGGGACCGATTAAATTCCCTTTACAGGGAAATGCTCTCCGAAGAAGATATTTTAATGGAATTGGAACCGATTATTGCAGCCTATTCCCGGGAAAGATTAGGAGAGGAACATTTTGGAGATTTTGTTATACGGAAGAAAATTGTGGAAATATCAAATCGTCCCGTAAAGGTCCTGCAATAAGTTCGGGCGGGCCTGCCTTTGTCGGCAGACAGGCGTTGAAATCAAACTTGAATTTCCTTTCAATGCCTCGGCCCCGGTAGCTCCGAGGTAGTTTACGGATCGATGAAATTACAATACGGCCATTGAACCCAAAACCATTGTAATAAACGAGCTATAAAAATGGAAATAATAAAGATAAAACGCATTTATGAAGAACCTTCCGAAGGGGACGGCTACCGAATTTTGATCGATCGTATCTGGCCCAGGGGCATTTCCAAGAAAGACGCAAAGCTAGACGAATGGAAAAAAGAGATCGCTCCTTCGGAAAAACTAAGAAAATGGTTCGATCACGATCCGGACAAGTTTGCTCTTTTTTCCAAAAAGTATCGTAAGGAGCTTGAGGACAAATCCGAAGATCTTGATATAATCCGTAAAAAAGCAAAACAAAAGACGGTTACGCTCCTGTACGGGGCGAAGGATACGGAACATAATCAGGCTGTTGTGCTACAAAAAGTTTTGCAGAAATAGCATTTGGCCACCGATTATGATCTGTAAAACAGATGTTTTTAAAGATTCCGGATACCAACAACAAAAGTCGGTAGGCCTGTCAACCTAGGGACAACGATCCTGGCCTTATGCTTGTTTCGGGATAGTGGTACTAATTAACGTGAGTTCGACATAAAAATAATTGCAAGACATCGATTTCTTGTAAATTAAAAAATTACTACAGTCCCTGGAGGAGTCGAGAGGATATTGTACTGTAACGCTTTTAAAATGAGGTCTCTCCCGATATGTCGGGATCCGCTCGGACCGGACAGGTGTTATGTAAACAACTGATTTTAAATAAAATATATATCGAACCCACGTTATTTTATCAAGGCACTTGGTGAGCGTCCAAATTGCTTTTTAAAACATTTGCTAAAATAAAAGGGGTCCTTAAAACCGACCATATCCGCCACTTCGGAAACATTGTAATTTCTTGACCGCAACAGATGGGCGGATTTTTTTAACCGTATGGTCTTAATAAACTCATTTGGGGAAAGATCGGTAAGTTCCGTTATTTTACGATAAAGTTTGGACGAGCTTAGTCCCAATTCCTTGCAAATGAAGCTGGAGGAAAGTTCTGGATCATCTATATTTTCCTCGATCAGATTTTTAATTTTTGTAACCAATTCAATATCTATCTGTGAGTGGGCCAACGTTAACACGTCACTTTCCACCTCACCCGAAAATTTTTGTTTTAGATCGAAATGGTTCTTAAGGATATTGTCTATGCGCGTCTTCAACAGAGAGGGATCAAAGGGCTTTACCAAATACCCGTCAACACCTATTTTATAGCCGTTGATCCTATTTTCGTTCTCCGCCAGGGCCGTGAGAAGCACTACAGGGATATGGCTAAGATTTTCATCCTTTTTCAGTTCCTTTACAAATTCAAAACCATCCATTTTGGGCATCATTACATCTGCAACGCAGAGGGTAGGCTTTATTTTTCTACAGATCTTTAAACCTTCTTTGCCATTTTCGGCCTCGTATACCTTATAAAAATCAGAAAGATATTCCACTACATATTTTCTAAGTTCCGCATTGTCCTCAATGATCAATATTTTTTGTTTGACCTCAACGTTGTTCCTGTTCGTTGGTACATTTTTGAACGAGGCCATCAATTTTTTAATGGGGATCAAGGTATCATCCATAATTTCCCTGTTTGAAGGAAAATCGCCCAGCTCTTTTTTGGAAAAGGCCGATTTGTGTACGGGCAGTACCACTGTGAACACACTCCCTTTGCCGGGCTGGCTCTCTACTTTTATCTCCCCTTTGTGGATTTCCACCAACGATTTTACCAAAGATAGGCCAATGCCGGTACCAGTAGAGTTGGCCATACCGTTCGGGACTTGGTAAAATCTGGAAAAGATGCGTTCCTGGCTCTCCACAGGTATCCCGATACCATCATCACTTACCTCGATGACCAATTTTTTGTGGACCTCGTTTTCCTTGAACCCGATGAACAGATCTACATTTCCATACTCGCTGGTAAATTTTAGGGCGTTGGAAAGCAGGTTGAAAAGAATTTTATTGTATTTGTCGATATCGATCCAACATTTCATGGAGCTTTCCTCAACATTCAGATTCAGGGTGATGTTTTTGGCATGGGCCACCTCTACAAAGGAGTTCAATATGTTCTCCGTCCGGACCAAGATGTCGATCTTAAATACTTTTAGGGCCAATTCCCCTGTTTCTGCCCTTCTAAAGTCCAAGATCTGGTTTACCAAGCCCAACAATCGTTCTGCGTTTTGCCGGATAAGATTTCCCCTGCTTTTTGAATAGGGACTGAGTTCCTCCTGCTCCAAGAGCTGTTTTACCGGTCCAAGGATCAGTGTCAAGGGTGTCCTAAGTTCATGGGATATGTTGGTGAAAAAGCGCAATTTCTCATTGTTCAATTTTTCATCCCGTTCCCGTTGCACCTTTTCCATTAAAAGTTCCCTTTTCAATTTGAGGCGAGAGCGGATCTGCTTTCTGGCAAAGAAGGTGATCAATGCCAGTAATAGAACTATTAATCCCAGACCCTTGCCCGTCAACCAAAAAATAGGTAAGACTTTAATCTCGTATGTTGACGTTTCACTCCAGTTGCCGTCACTGTTTCTTGAGCGTACCTCAAAGGTGTAATCTTTTGAAGGTAGGTTGGTGTATTGAACGGTCCTTGAATCACTGGTGGTCCCTATCCAATGTTCATCGAAACCTGAAAGGCGGTATTGAAATCTGTTCAATCTTTCATTGGTATAGGAGGGGGATGAGAATTGAAAGGATATGTTTCTGTTCTTATAGCCCAAAACCACACGCTTGGTATAGTTCAGGTCCATTTCCAAAGGGATCTGTCCGTTGATGTCCGATCTCGGCAATACTTCCTTGTTCTGAATCTTAAAGCTCGTTATGACCGGAGGCGGCACATAGGTATTTTCCTTTATTGTATTTGGTTCAAAGTAGATGACCCCATTTTGGGCGCCCACATAAATCCGGGAATCATTAAATTCAAAAAAACCGTTCCTGCTAAAAACATCCAGTCTGTTTCCACTTTCGATATGGTAGAAATGTACCTCATCGGAATTTGGTTCGTATCTGGCCAGACTATTATTGTTCATGTTGAGCCAAAATGTTCTTGAGCTATCTATTTCGATATCGGTGATCCACTTGCCCATTAGTTCTCCCGGTTGGGAGATCCTATCAAAATTGTCTTTCTTCGCATCGTATTTTGCAATTCCGTTACGAGTGGATACCCAAACATTGGATTCATCATCCACCAAGATATCTGTGATGTAATTATGGGGAAGTCCCCCGTTGTTTTCGGCATCGTTCCTGTACCGTTTAATGACCTTGGTATCCATATTATAATGTATTACCCCATCCTTGGTAGACAACCAAAGGGCATTTCCCTGTCGTTTGATTTTATCAATTTCGGCATAGGGCAGTATCGCCTTCGGGCCATTGGGCACCATTGTTTTTGCATCCAAAAATCGGACGCCCTCACCAAAGGAGCCCACAATCAGCGTATTGGGGTCATATTTCAAGAAAGCCAGCACCGGGGAACTTATAAAGCCGATGTCCTTTATTATTGAACTGCCCGTGACATAATTATAGATCAGGATCTTTCCGTCCCAAAGACCGCAATAGAAATTTTTTCCATCATCGGAATAAATGCTGGTAATATTGTTCTTTTTATAGTGCAGGGGCACAAAATTTTCACCTTTTGAAATGAACAACCCATTATTTTTGGTGGCTACAATAAGATGGCCATCATAGGTTTTGGAAAATCCTTTGATGGTCGGGGCCTTATTGTCTATATACAAGGAAATATCCTTATTGATCTTGAATTGGTTTTCATAGGGGTCATATTTGTCCAAACCATTTTCCGTTCCGATCCATAGTACCCCGGAGCCGTCAAAGTAGAGTGCGGAAATCAAGTTATCGACCAAAGAGGTATCATCGGACAATATGGAAAAATGCCGGTCAAAATCGCCTTTGGCAATATCTTCCAGATTCTCGCATACAATGAGCCCGCCCAGTGTGCCAAGCCAGAACTTACCATCCGGGGCTCTTGCTATAGATAGAAAATAGGGGCCCAGATCTTCCCGGACCACATCATCTTCTATATACAGATTCATAAAAGTATCCGATTTCTTGTCCAATTTATAGAGTCCTTTTCGGGTCCCTACAAAGATGTCCGACTTGTGGTCCTGGTAAATGAAATGGATGTACGGGTATTTTTCATTGGAATGGGGTATGGACAGGGTGTAGTTGGTATATTGCGAAATAGTGCCCTGGGTATTCAAGGTGATTTTGGCGATGGAGACGCCATTATAGCTTCCTATCCAAATATTGCCTTCATTGTCCTCAAAAATTTCCTTGATGTAGCTATAGTTGGGGAGATCGATCTTTGTGAAAACCTTCTCCGGGACATCGTATATAAAAAGTCCATCATATTTGGTGCCTACCCATACCCTTTTATTGCGATCGATATGAACGGCCCGGATTTCCTCATGAGGGAAATTGTCCCGGCGGTCCTTATCCTTTAAAAAATCGACAAGTTCATGGGTAGCCGTGTTAAAAAGAAAAAGACCCTTATTGGTACCCACCCAGAGATCGTTGGTGGTCGGGTCGAGCTGCATATCGGTTACATCCGCTTTGTAAATGTCACTGTCCAGGGAAGATGACAATAGATCTGGTTTGAACTGGTACCCATCAAATCGATTCACCCCGGAAAAAGTGCCCAGCCATAGGAACCCTTGCTGGTCCTGTATGATATGCCGCACCGAATTATGGGATAGCCCGTTTTTATCATTGTAGTGGTTGAATTTTAAATGTTGCGCATCAAGATCGAAGCAGAAAATAAAAATAAGTATGATTGCGGCGTACATTTTCATAAAAACAGTATTTGCAATAGACTACAAAAAAGAATCAACTTGTTTTAAGTTACTTGGCCCAACTTCCATGTTCCAATGGGGCCATCCACAATCAAGAATCCTGATGTTATATGCAGGCCCTTAGTGGTCAATCAAATATATTTCTTTTGGCAAGCATTCGGATGGTCTTGAGGTGCCAATAGATGGAATATTCAACCAAATTCCTGTAAATAAGCTATTATATTTCGGTTTTCAATCCCTGACCAATATGATAAAATTTCATGGTATGGACGATAATTGTTCCAACACCCATGATGGGCCTAAAACTAGTGTC
>CBFGWQ010000154.1:0-9520 GCA_965652575.1 uncultured Arenibacter sp.
CATTGCCAAATTGCTACATTAACAAATTAGTACATTGTCAAATCGGTACATTGCCGACCAACAAAAAAGCCCTGACAAATGCCAGGGCCCCTTTATATAAATAATCCAAAAGCTTACTTCTTTTTCTTGTCGTTGGCTTCCATCTTGTCCTTCAACGCCTGTAAAGCTTCGTTGGCATCACCTATGGTAGGCTTGGCCTCATCAGCAGAGGCTGCAGCTTTTTTAACGGCAGCTTTTACAATACGTTGCTCTTCTTCCCTGAAGATAGCGGTATGGCTGGCAACCACTCTTTTGAATTCCTTATTGAACTCAATGATCTTGAATTCGGCCTCTTCACCCTTTACCAACTTTTTGCCGTCTTCTTTTTCCAAATGACGGGTTGGTACGAAGGCTACGATATCCTCATTAAAATCTATCGTTGCCCCCTTATCCACTATTTCGGCGATAGTTCCCGTGTGAACGGTATCCAGTGCAAATTCGGTTTCGTACTTGTCCCATGGGTTTTCCGTAGTCTGTTTGTGTCCCAAACTTAGTTTACGGCCATCCACATCCAATTCCAGTACTTCCACTTCCAAAGTATCTCCTACGGTAACAAATTCGGACGGATGTTTGATTTTCTTGGTCCAGGAAAGATCGGAAATATAGATCAGCCCGTCTATCCCTTCTTCCAATTCAACGAACACGCCGAAGTTGGTAAAATTACGTACAATACCTTTATGCTTGGAGCCTACAGGGTATTTGCTGGTGATATCGGTCCATGGATCCGGAGTCAATTGCTTGATTCCCAAAGACATCTTACGGTCTTCCCTATCCAAGGTCAATACCACTGCTTCCACCTCGTCCCCAACTTTCACGAAATCCTGTGCGGAACGCAAATGTGTGGACCAGGACATTTCAGAAACGTGGATCAATCCTTCAACACCTTCTGCAACTTCGATAAATGCACCGTAGTCGGCAATGACCACTACCTTGCCTTTAACCTTGTCCCCTATTTTAATGTCTTCGCTAAGGGCATCCCAAGGATGTTTCTCCAATTGCTTAAGACCCAACTGTATCCTGGATTTGTTCTCATCAAAATCAAGGATAACAACATTCAGTTTCTGATCCAATTCCACCACTTCATTTGGATGGTTGATCCTGCTCCAGGAAAGATCGGTAATGTGTACCAATCCGTCCACACCGCCAAGATCGATAAAGACACCGTATGAAGTAATGTTTTTGACAACCCCTTCCAATACCTGTCCTTTTTCCAATTGACCGATGATCTCTTTTTTCTGTTCTTCGATATCGGCCTCGATCAACGCCTTGTGCGAAACCACTACGTTCTTGAATTCGTGGTTGATCTTGACCACTTTGAATTCCATAGTTTTATTTACATATTGGTCGTAATCACGGATCGGCTTAACATCTATTTGCGAGCCCGGCAAGAAGGCCTCGATGCCAAACACATCTACGATCATACCTCCTTTGGTCCTGCACTTTACAAAACCACTAACAATCTCCTCCTTGTCATGGGCCGCATTTACACGGTCCCAAGCCATAATGGTTCTTGCCTTTCTGTGGGAAAGTACCAACTGCCCGCTTTTATCCTCACGGATATCGATCAACACCTCTACCTTATCCCCAACTTTTAAATCGGGATTGTATCTGAATTCGTTCAGGGAAATGACCCCTTCGGATTTGGCATTGATATCAATAATGGCCTCACGCTCCGTAAGGTACACTACTGTTCCCTGTACCACTTCTTCATCTGCCGTATCCACAAAGTTTTCGGCGACCAAGTTTTCAAACTCCTTTAACTTGGAATCATCAACACGCTCTATTCCCTGCTCGTACTTGTCCCAATCAAAATTTTCCAAAAACTCCTTTGGATCCTGCGCTTGGGTTTCTGTTTTTGTTTCTTGTGTAGTTTCGGCAGTTTCCTCTACCTCGACCGTTGTTTTTTCTTCAGCCATTTGCTGATTGTAAATTTGTATTCCATGGAGTTACGAGAGCCAACAATTACCACGGAAGAAGTTATATCGATTTTCTTTTCGTTCCTTTTTCCTCTCGATGCTTTGCTAAAAAAGGAGTGCAAAAATACAACTAAAAAATGGTTTTACAAACCTAAAAATGAGATGAATGGCAATTATTTGACTATTTTATAAAAATAGATAAAAACTTTACCAAGAATCCCTATCTTGAAGCCACAAATATTAACCGTTAAAAAATTACGATTATGAGTGTCAAAGCTAAATATCAAGACGTCCTAACCCTTGGGGAGCAATTAAAAATAAAGGATGGCGATGTACGTGAGGAAGCAGGGATCCTAAAAATAAAAGGGCAGGCCGCCACCCAGTACGAGAAAAATCTTTTGTGGGATAAAATAAAGGAACTGGGCGGGGAAAATCCTTCGGACATCAAGGCCAATATTACCGTAGCCGATGAAAGTGTATACCATAGGCACACCGTAAAAAGTGGGGAGTCCCTTAGCAAGATTGCCAAAAAATACTATGGCGACCCTATGAAATACAAGAAAATCTTTGAAGCGAATACCAATATCCTAAAAAATCCGGATGTTATTCATCCCGATCAGGTTTTGGTGATTCCCAAATAATAAAATTCATGTCCTGAAAGCTTTCGGGAGTATATTTTTCCACACCCGTACCGGTACGGGCAGACCCTACCCAAGGGTCGGGAAATCTTTAGATTAAATTCGGGCGGAGTCGGGGGTTAGACCTATGAATAGGTCATTAAACTTGCCGACTGCGCCCGAATTGATATTTACGGAATCCAATAAACCACTCCCATGCACTAAAAAGTACATACAAAGGCAGGCCTGTCCGACCGGTAGGCAGGAGTTTTGGAAAGGTATGGAGGTTAGTTGTCAATAAGCGGTTGCCGTGAGCCATGAGCAAAAAAAATCATTTCCTACTGCCAAATGCCCATTGCCTTAAACAGCATTTTCATTTTCATTTTCCTTCAATTTTGCGGAGGGCAAAATTATATATGCGTTCCAATTGCTCCTTTAACCCCATATCGCTATTATCGAATTCTATGGCATCATCCGCCTTTTTCAATGGCGAAAATTCGCGATGGGAATCAATATAGTCCCGGGTCTGAACATTCTTCAATACCTCTTTATAGGAAACCTCCTCTCCCTTGTCCAAAAGCTCCTTGTATCTTCTAAAGGCCCTGGTTTCCGGGGAAGCGGTCATGAAAATTTTAAATTCGGCATTGGGAAAGACCACGGTCCCAATATCCCTACCGTCCATTACAACTCCTTTTTTCTTTCCCATTTCCTTTTGCATCCCCACCAATTTTAACCTCACCTTCTCAATGGTGGCCACCTTGCTCACTTGCTGGGAAACCGGCAAGGTCCTGATCTGCTGCTCCACATTCTCCCCGTTCAGATACATTTCGGAAAACCCAAGGGATTTATTGTAGATAAATTTAAGCTCCACTTTGGAAAGGGCATTGACCAGGCCTTCCAGATCGTCTTTGTCCCCACCAATAAAACCCTCGCGCATAGCAAAAAGTGTTACCGCCCTGTACATGGCCCCGGTATCCACATAAACATAATCCAATGCCTTTGCCAACTGCTTGGCGATAGTGCTTTTCCCCGTAGAGGAATACCCATCAATGGCAATAGTAATCTTTCCCATAGGTTTAATAATAACAAGAATTGCCCAATCACATGGTATCGGCAAGCTTAAATATCAACATTTTGACAACTAAGGCTTCAAATATGGCCCCCAATGCAATATACCAACAAAAGAGCCAAGAGCCAAGATAAGGGATAAATAATCCAATGCAGTGCATCGTAAATACCTATAAAATTGCACCCGAGGCCGGTCTGGCCAGAAACTGGCGGGCAAAGCCTCAGGGTATTCTATTGATTAAACAAACTTCTTTAAAGCTGTTTCGGATTTTTAACGGACTCCTTGGTAATGGCAATATCTATTACTTCCTGCATATCGGTTACATAATGAAAGGTAAGGCCTTTTAAATAATCTTCCTTGATTTCCATAATATCCTTTCTGTTGTCCTCACAAAGTATGATCTCCTTGATTTTTGCCCGCTTTGCGGCCAAGATCTTCTCCTTTATCCCACCTACGGGGAGCACTTTACCCCTTAAGGTAATCTCTCCCGTCATGGCCAGGCTCTTTTTAATCTTTTTCTGGGTAAACAGCGAAACCAGGGAAGTCAACATGGTAATCCCGGCACTGGGCCCATCTTTTGGGGTAGCCCCTTCCGGAACGTGGATATGCACATTGTACTTATCAAAAACCTCCGGATCTATACCATACCTATCCGAATTGGATTTAATGTACTCCATGGCTATGGTGGCAGATTCCTTCATCACCGTACCCAAATTACCGGTAATGGTAAGGTTCCCTTTTCCCTTGGATAAAATGGACTCTATAAATAAAATATCGCCCCCCACACTGGTCCAGGCCAATCCGGTGACCACCCCGGCCACATCGTTGTTCTCGTATTTATCCCTTTCCATCCGTGCAGGGCCCAAAACCTTTTCCACATCTTCGGAGGAAACCTTATGGTTGTACTCCTCATCCATTGCAATGGATTTTGCGGCATGCCGTACCATTTTGGCTATTTGCTTTTCCAAGGTCCTGACCCCGGATTCCCTGGTATAACCTTCAACGATCTTTTCCAATTGAGGCCTGCCAATTTTCAAATGGTTTACACCTAGACCATGCTCTTTCAATTGTTTTGGCAATAAATGCCGCTTGGCTATTTCCACCTTTTCCTCTATGGTGTATCCGGTTACGTGTATAATTTCCATTCTATCCCTAAGGGCAGGCTGTATCTCCGACAGACTATTGGCCGTGGCAATAAACATTACTTTGGACAGGTCGTAGCCCATTTCCAAAAAATTATCATGGAACTCATTGTTCTGTTCCGGATCCAAAACCTCCAACATGGCGGAGGAGGGATCTCCTTGATGGCTATTGGAAAGTTTGTCAATTTCATCCAAAATAAAAACAGGATTGGATTTACCGGCTTTTTTCAAACTTTGAACAATTCTTCCCGGCATGGCCCCTATATAAGTTTTACGGTGTCCGCGTATCTCGGCCTCGTCCCTGAGACCGCCCAGTGAAATTCGCACATATTCCCTTCCCAATGCCTCTGCCACGGATTTCCCCAAGGAGGTCTTACCCACTCCGGGAGGTCCGTAAAGACATAGGATGGGCGATTTCATATCATTCCTCAATTTTAGCACCGCCAAATATTCAATGATCCTCCTTTTTACATCCTCCAGGCCATAATGGTCCCTATCCAATATTTTTTGGGCCCTTTTTAAATCGAACTTGTCCTTGGAATATTCATCCCAGGGCAGGTCCAAAAACAGGTCCAAATAATTACGTTGAATGGAATATTCCGCTACCTGCGGATTCATCCGCTGCATTTTGGCCAATTCTTTTTCAAAATGCTCGGATACGGCTTTGTTCCACTTCTTCTTTTTGGCCCTTATACGCATCTCATCAACTTCTTCCTCATAGGAAAGACCGCCCAATTCTTCCTGGATCGTTTTCATTTGCTGATGAAGATAGTATTCCCTTTGCTGTTGGTCCATATCACTTCGCACCTTGGACTGGATATCGTTTTTCAGTTCCAGCTTCTGGAGCTCAATGTTCATATATTTAAGGGTGGCCAATGCACGATCCTGTAAACTGCCTATCTCCAATAGTTCCTGCTTGTCCTTTACGCTTAAATTGAGATTGGAGGAAACAAAATTTATCAAAAAAGAATCGCTCTGAATATTCTTAATGGCAAAAGATGCCTCACTGGGAATATTGGGATTGTCCCTAATGATCTGTAACGACAATTCTTTTATAGTATCTATTATCGCCCTAAATTCCTGATCCTCACGTGCCGGTCTAACTTCGGCCGCTTCCCTGACGGTAGCGGTGATATAAGGCTTTTCGGTAAGCACTTCGGCCACTTCGAACCGCTTTTTGCCCTGAATGATCACGGTAGTATTTCCATCGGGCATTTGCAACACCCTTAAAATCCTTGCCACGGTCCCCAAAGTACTGATATCCTTAACACCGGGGTTTTCCGTTTCCTCATCCTTTTGGGCCACTACCCCGATTACCTTTGATCCGTTATTGGCATCCTTTATCAGTTTAATGGATTTATCCCTTCCCGCCGTAATGGGAATTACTACCCCGGGAAACAATACCGTATTGCGCAAGGGCAATATGGGCAAGGTTTCGGGCAACTTTTCATTATTGATCTCCTCCTCGTCTTCAGGGGTCATCAGGGGTATCAACTCCGCTTCCTCGTCAATCCCGTGCAATGACATAGTGTCAAATTGTATATTTTTTGTTTTAGCCATATTCTAATTTCGGTCATTCTGTCATTCAAAAACAGAAATAAAATTTATATTCAATCCTTATATACCTTCTTTCCCCATTATAATCAGGAGGTTCAGGATTCCAGCATTTCCTTTTATTTCTATTTGGGCAATTCTTATGCCAACAAATAAAAACTTTTTACAAATAAACTGTAACATTCCATAAATTACCCCATCTATTAAGCAAACCAATACCTTTTTGAGCCTAAAAAAAAGACATATTGATGAGTTGATACCATTGTGCTTAAACGGCAACCGGAACGCGCAACTGGAAATTTACGATCGCTATTACAAGGGGATGTACAATGTTTCCTACAGGATCGTAAAAGACAGTGCCGTTGCAGAAGATGTAATGCAGGAATCCCTTTTAAGCGCGCTGACCAAACTGGACCAATTTAAGGGGGAAGTTTCCTTTGGGGCCTGGTTAAAACGAATTGTGGTAAACAACAGTATCCATCAATATAAAAAACGGTTGAAACGCCAGGAAGTGGATCTTGGAAATGTAATGTACAAGGTCGAAGACAATGATGGATATGTCCCAGATAATGGAACGGTCGAACTAAAGGCTCAAAAAGTGATCGAAACCATGAAACTGTTAAAGGACAATTACAGAATTTCTTTGACCTTACATTTAATTGAAGGCTATGATTACGAAGAAATAAGTGACATAATGAATGTGAGCTATGCCAATTGCAGAACAATGATCTCTAGGGCAAAAGAAAGCCTGAGGTCAAAATTAAATATCGAATACCATGGAAATTGATCCTATAGAAAAACTATTTGGGGAATTAAAGGGTGCCTTTGATACCGCTGAACCGGCAGAGGGCCACAGACAAAGTTTTCTGGCAAAATTGGAAGCTTCCCCTAAAGCGGCAACAACGACCAATAGGAAACGCTTCGGCCGGAAGTCCTTGTCCATAGCTGCCGCAATGCTGTTACTGTGCTCCTTGGGCTATCTTTTCCTTTACACATCCCCAAGTGTGCAGCAGCAAGTTTCCGAAATTTCCCCGGAAATCACCAATACCGAATTCTACTTTGCCAGTGTTATTGAGGATCAGGTAAAAAAAATGCAAAATGAAAGTACGCCCGAAACCCAAAAATTGATTGCCGATACCATGATCCAACTTAGGAACCTGGACAGCGATTACAGGAAAATGGAGCAGGATCTGTTGAACGGCGGCAATAGCAAACTAATATTGAGCGCCATGATCATCAATTTTCAGACAAGGATAGATCTATTAAATGAAGTAATGGAACAAATTGAAAACATTAAAAATTTTAAAAACTACAAAAATGAAAATATTACGGCTTAGATACCTGCTCGCCCTTTTATGGCTCGTCCCCCTCAATTCCTTTGGCAACAATGATATTCCCAGGGGGAAATACACCAAGGAAAAAACCATTAAAAAAGAGTACAAAGTAAATTTGGATGCCCTGTTGAAGATCGACAACAGCTATGGAAATCTAAATATCACCTCATGGAACCAGGATAGGGTAACCATTGAGGTCCATATAAAGACTACCGGCGACAACGAGGATAAGGTACAGCGTAAGCTGGATGAAATCACGGTAGATTTTGAAGGCAACAGTAACATGGTTTCCGCCACTACCATCTTTAACAGGACAAAAAATAGTTGGGGATGGAATTGGGGCAGTAACAACAATGTAAATATGCAGGTAAACTATACGGTTAAAATCCCTATAAAGAACAGTGTTCATCTAAACAATGACTACGGCAGTATTATTTTGGATAGAATAGACGGCCACGCCAAAATTAATTGCGACTATGGCCGATTGGAAATAGGGGAACTGCACGGAAGAAACAATGAATTATCTTTCGATTATACTTCCAAATCCAGCATAGGTTATATCAACAGCGGTAAAATAAATGCCGATTATTCCGGCTTTACCATAGACAGGGCAGGGAATCTCGACATTGTTGCGGACTATACCAATGCCACGGTGCATACAATGGACGACCTCTCCTATATTTGCGATTACGGCAAACTGCAAATTGGGGAGGCAAGAAATATCCAGGGCAATGGCGATTATATAAATGTAGGCCTGGGGACCGTACACGGCAACGTTGACATAAAAGCGAGCTATGGATCCGTAAAAATAGACACTATGGCCCCGGATGCCAAAAACCTTCGGATAAACACGGATTACACCGGTATAAAAATAGGGTATTCCCCAGCTTATCATTTCGATTTTGAAATTGATACTAAATATGCTGGGATAAGCGGAAAGGATGAATGGGAGATAAACATTAGCAACGAAAAATCCAACCAAAAATATTTGAAAGGCCATTACGGAAGTCAAAACAGTGGCAATCTAATGACAATTACCAGTGAATACGGCGGAATTTCCTTTACCAAAAATCAACATTAAACAAATAGCAATGAAACAAATAACAACAGTACTACTCGGCCTATTTATCATTGGCGGTATTAGCGCACAGCGAAACAATAAAATAAGTGGGGACGGCAACCAGGTCAGCCTGGAGAGAACCACAGCGGACTACGATCAAATTGCAATTTCAGGATTCTTTGATATTGAGCTGATAGATGGCAGGGAAGGCAATCTCACCTTGGAAGGGGAACAAAATATATTGGACCATATTATAACCGAAGTCAAGGGCAATACACTCACCATAAGGGTTAAAAACGGGTACCAGCTAAAACCCTCTTCATGGAAAAAAGGGGTCTCCATAAGCATTCCCGTAGAAACTATTACGGCCTTACGCTTATCCGGCTCCGGGGACATAGTAGGCAAAACAACCTTGAAGGCCAGTAATTTTGAAACCGCCATGTCGGGCTCCGGGGACATATCCATAAAGTTGGATGTTAATTCCTTGGCCGCAAGCATGTCCGGTTCCGGGGATATGGCCCTAAGTGGAAGAACAACGGATTTTGACGCTTCCATCTCGGGATCGGGAAATATCGATGCCTATGACCTCATTGCGGACAATGTGAACGCTACGGTATCCGGTTCGGCCAATATGAAGGTCACCGCCAAGAAGGCAATAGATGCAAAAGTGTCGGGATCGGGAGACATAGATTACCGGGGCAATCCCGAAAAAATCAGCACCAAGGTTTCAGGATCCGGAAACATCGCCAAACATTAAAGGACAGGTTTGTTAACAGGGAGAAGGTTCAT
>CBFGWQ010000155.1:0-9429 GCA_965652575.1 uncultured Arenibacter sp.
GGGTTTCGAATACTTTCTTCTTTGAAAATTGGGCATAAAAAATCCCGCCAAAAGCAGGATCTTTTACCATTTATATTCCCTTTATGGAATCTGTGAAGGTTATAGCAAGGCATCGATTGCATCGGTATATACCTTTTTAGGGGAAACACCAACCTGTCTGTTTACTATTTCACCATTTTTAAATACCAATACCGTAGGAATATTTCTTACGCCGTATTTCGCGGCAAATTCCTGGTTGGCGTCCACATCTACCTTACCAACAACGGCCTTACCGTCATACTCGGCACTCACCTCGTCGATAATGGGACCTACCATTCTACAAGGACCGCACCATGCCGCCCAAAAATCCACTACTACCGGTTTATCACTTTTTAAAACTACCTCATCAAAAGTAGCATCTGTTATTTCTAATGCCATGTTTCGTTATTTTTAAATATTATACAAATTTAGACAATTATTTTGCCTTTTCCTTACTTGGGGTATATTCGTTTTGACTATGGTTAAATTGATAAAACCTATTCTTTTTAAACATAATGAACTTCCGTAGCATCCCCAACACACCACTGACTTTAAACTATTTAGTTCAACTTGTAATGTACGTCTTTTTCATGGAGCTGAAGAAGTAATTCACTCGATATTTGAATTTTTTGCTTTCTACAGGCCATGTTTACCTTTATCTGCTCCTCCATTTCATATACCACAAAACTTAAGGGATGGTCCCCCTTATGGGAAACCAAAGTATCTTTTAGGTCCAAAATGCTTTCTTCCTTTAATTGGGATATATCCAATTTAATGGTGAGCTTCTTGGCAAAGGTTTCCATAACGTCCTGCAGCATCATGATCATATTGAACTGCATCCTAGGATCTCCTTTTGATCCGGTATCCCTGTTCATCCAACCTTCGCGTACAAATACCTTGGCATAAGCAAAGGAGTTGATCATCAGGAAATGACGATACTTTAAATACTCTTCCCCGAATATTCTGAATTCAAAGGTATCCGTATAATCTTCCATGGTGAACATGGCCCATCCCTTACCGTTTTTGGAAACCCTATGCTGTACATCGGTAATGACCCCCGCAAAGGACACCTCCCTATTTACTAACGCCTCCAAATCATTTAAATTGGAAAGACCGGCATTGCAGAAAGCCTTGATCTCCGCCTTAAAATCGTCCAAGGGGTGACCGGAAATATAGATTCCCACGACCTCCTTTTCCCTTCGCAATTTTGCCATGGTACCCCATTCCTCACAGGGCGGCACTACGGGTTCCGGAATCTGCACCTCACTGGCATCACCAAACAGGCTTACTTGCGAAGAATTTTCGTTCTCCTGCAATTTGGCCCCGTACTTCATGGCCTTTTCCAAAAAGGTAATCCCGTCCCCTTCATCATAAAAATACTGCGCCCTATGGGTATCCCCAAAGGAATCGAAACCACCTGCCACCGCTAGATTCTCAAAGGCCTTTTTGTTGGCCGCCCTCAGGTCTATGCGTTTGGCCAGATCAAAAACGGATTTATAGGGTCCGTCCTTCTTTCTGTTCGCTACAATGGTTTCCACCGCGGCCCGGCCAACCCCTTTTACTGCCCCCATACCGAAACGTACCGCACCGGCATCGTTAACGGCAAACTTGTAATAGGATTCGTTAACATCGGGCCCCAACACCTGTAACCCCATGCGCTTACATTCCTCCATAAAGAACGTAATCTGTTTTATGTCGTTCATGTTATTGGAAAGCACCGCTGCCATGTATTCTGCGGGATAATGTGCCTTACAGTAGGCCGTCTGGTATGCAATCCAGGCGTAACAGGTAGAGTGCGACTTGTTGAACGCATATGCGGCAAAGGCCTCCCAATCCTTCCAAATTTTCTCCAACTTATCAACGGCATGACCTTTTTCCGCAGCCTGTTTTATAAACTGCGGCTTCATTTTATCCAGGACATACTTCTGCTTTTTACCCATGGCCTTACGCAAAACGTCGGCCTCGCCCTTGGTAAAACCGGCCAACTTCTGCGAAAGTAGCATCACCTGCTCCTGGTATACGGTAATCCCGTAAGTTTCCGCCAAATACTCTTCACAGGCCTCAAGGTCATATATAATTTCTTCGGTACCATGTTTACGGGCAATGAAACTGGGGATGTACTCCATGGGACCCGGGCGGTACAAGGCGTTCATGGCAATAAGATCCGCAAAAACGGTAGGCTTTAAGGCCCGCATGTGCTTTTGCATCCCGGGAGATTCGTATTGGAACACCCCTACGGTTTCCCCACGTTGGAAAAGTTCATAGGTTTTTTCATCGTCCAAGGGAAAATTCTCCGGATCCAATTCTATGCCGTGCTTGGCCTTTACTATTTTAACGGTATCCTTGATCAGGGTCAAGGTTTTTAAACCCAGGAAATCCATTTTCAGCAATCCCGCACTTTCTACCACGGAGTTGTCGAACTGGGTACAGTACATCTCCGAATCTTTCGCCAGGGCCACCGGGACAAATTTGGTAATGTCATCCGGGGTAATGATTACCCCACAGGCATGGATCCCGGTGTTCCGTACGGAGCCTTCCAAAACATAAGCTTGGTTCAGGGTTTCCGACTCCAGGCCATCTCCTTCGGAAATGGCCAGCAACTCGTTGATCTTGATCAGTTCCTCACTGTTGAATTTTTCCCTTAAGGTTTTTTCATCGACCCCAATAATTTTGTTCAACTTGGACATATTGGGGATCAGCTTGGCCATACGATCCGCATCGCCCAAGGGCAGATCCAAGGCCCTGGCCGTATCCCTGATGGAAGATTTTGCCGCCATGGTACCATAGGTAATGATCTGGGCCACCTGATTGGCACCGTATTTATTGATCACATAATCCATTACCCTACCACGCCCTTCATCATCAAAATCAATATCGATATCGGGCATGGACACTCGGTCCGGATTTAGGAACCGCTCAAAAAGCAGATCGTACTGGATGGGGTCCAAATTGGTGATCCATAAACAATAGGCCACCGCGGAACCTGCTGCGGAACCCCTACCGGGGCCTACGGACACATCCATATTACGGGCGGCCCGGATAAAATCTTCCACAATCAGGAAATAACCGGGATATCCGGTCTTCTCGATTACCTTAAGCTCAAAATCCAGTCGCTCATCAATTTCCGGGGTAATTTCACCATATCTCTTTTTCGCGCCTTCATAGGTTATATGGCGCAGGTATTTATTCTCCCCGCGCTTTCCGCCATCCAATTTATCCTCCTCGCACCTAAACTCTTCCGGTATATCAAAAGCCGGTAACAACACATCACGGGCAAGGCTAAACGTTTCCACCTTGTCTATCACCTCCTGAATGTTGGTTATTGCCTCGGGAATATCCTTGAACAACTCCTTCATTTCCTCCGGGGACTTAAAGTAATATTCCTTATTGGGAAGGCCATATCTGTAACCGCGACCACGACCTATGGGAGTGGCCTGTTTTTCACCGTCCTTTACACAAAGAAGGATATCATGGGCATGTGCGTTCTCCTTTTCCAAATAATAGGTATTGTTGGTGGCCACCAGTTTCACATTATGCTTTTGGGCAAATTGGACCAATACCTGGTTTACACGGTCCTCATCCTCCTGACCGTGACGCATAATTTCGATATACAGGTCCTCCCCAAAAGTCTCCTTCCACCATAGCAAGGCCTCCTCTGCCTGGTTCTCCCCTACATTTAAAATCTTACTGGGCACTTCCCCGTAAAGATTTCCTGTCAATACAATAATATCCTCCTTGTATTGTTCTATCACTTTTTTATCTATACGCGGCACATAATACTTCCCGTCCACGAAGGCGATGGAGGACATTTTTGCCAAATTTAAATACCCCTTTTTGTTTTTGGCAAGCATTACTATCTGATACCCATTATCCTTCTGGGATTTATTGGTATGATCCTCACAAACTTGAAATTCGCAACCTATAATAGGGGTAATCTCCATCTCCGGTTCCGGAAGCTCCTGTAAGGGCTCCTGTCCTTCTTCCAAGGTGCCGTTTAGCGTGGCCTCGTAGCGCCTTAAATTTTCCTCGTTTTTGGCAACCACCCCTTTGTTATGGTTAATGACCCCATTTACAAAATGAAAGGCCCCCATCATATTTGCGTGGTCCGTTATCGCCACTGCCGGCATTTTGGCCTTTGCGGTTGCCGATATCAAAGCGGGAATACTAATGGTGGCCTGTAAAATGGAAAACTGTGTATGGTTATGGAGATGGGCAAAGTTTGCCGTTTCCAAAGTGGCCAGGTTCTCCTTTATTTCCTCCTTGGAAATTCCACCCGTATCCCTCTCCCACAGGGCATCGGCTATTTTTTTCGATGCCTTTTTAAGGTTGATGTGCTTTAGACCTATTAATTGTATCTCTTGCGGATTGGCCTCGGAGAATTTTTTAAAATAATCGGGTTCAACATCCAATTGCTCGGCCGTAAATTCCTTTTTACGGACCAACTCCAGGAAGCAACGCGTAGTAGCTTCCACATCGGCAGTGGCATTGTGCGCTTCCCCGAAAGGTTCCCCGAACAAATATTGATGTAGTTCCGTTAATGTCGGTAATTTGAACTTCCCCCCGCGTCCCCCGGGAATCTGGCACAGTTGTGCCGTATGCTCGGTACAGGTATCCAATACCGGCAATTCCTGTAGCGAATTTTCAACCTGGTACCGATGAAATTCGGCCCCCATAATATTAAGGTCGAATCCCACATTCTGGCCTACTACGAACTTTGATCTGGAAAGGGCCGCATTGAATTTCTCCAGAACCTCTCCGATCGGAACTCCGTTCTGTTGGGCCAGTTCCGTAGAAATCCCATGGATTTGCTCCGCATCAAAGGGAATATTAAATCCGTCCGGCTGTACCAAATAATCCTGGCTCTCCACCAAATGGCCCATGGCATCGTGTAACTGCCATGCAATTTGAATACAGCGCGGCCAATTGTCGGTGTCCGTATAAGGGGCATCCCAACGTTTGGGCAATCCGGTGGTCTCCGTATCAAAAATTAGGTACATACTGTTGAGTTATAAGGTTACAGGTTATGAGATTAAAGGTTGAGCCTACTCCGAAAAATAGTTTATGGCTTTTGTTCAAAGAAATCGATTTATAAAAATTACAAAAAGATTATTGTCAGCTATAATGAAATAAATCCTTAGCTTTTTAGCTAATGTCGCGTCAACCCTACTTTAGCCATCCCAAGCCTTGTTCTTTTTCACTAGGTCTTCGGGCCAAACCCACTTGCCAACTTTCAACATTATAACTTTCAACTTTTAAACATCATTTAACAGCCTATAAAATTAGGGAACAACAAAGTGTTTTAAAAGTGGAATTGTTAGGAGTTATCAACTTTTGCCCCACCGATCATGGTTGACTCAAAAAAATATTGTCCCATTATATAAAAAGCGTATATTTGCACCCGCTTAATTTACAAAAGCAAAAAAAGAATTAATAACCAAGGGTCGGGCACCCTACAAATTAATGTGATATGCCAGTTAGAATTAGATTACAAAGACACGGAAAAAAAGGAAAACCTTTTTATTGGGTAGTAGCAGCGGATTCCCGCGCCAAAAGGGATGGTAAATACTTGGAAAAATTAGGTATTTACAACCCAAACACCAACCCCGCAACTATTGAATTGGATGTTGACAGTTCTGTTAAATGGTTACAGAACGGTGCACAGCCTTCTGATACCGCAAAGAGAATTTTATCCTATAAAGGGGCACTTTTAAAGCACCATTTATTGGGCGGTGTACGTAAAGGTGCTTTGACCGAAGAGCAAGTGGAAGAAAAATTCAACGCCTGGTTGGAAGAAAAAGCAGCTATTGTCGGTTCCAAGGTAGATAGTTTGGCAAAGGCGGAAGCCGATGCCAAGGCCAAGGCCTTAAAAGCGGAAAAAGAGGTGAACGAAAAACGTATGGCCGCTGCCGCAGAGGCAGAAGCTCCGGCCGCTGAAGAAGCAGTTGCCGAAGAAGCCGCTCCTGAAGTTGCATCCGAAGATGCTGCCGCTCCCGCAGAAGCTCCTGAAGAGACCAAAGAAACAGAATAGCCAATAGCAAACGATGACAAAGGAAGAATGTTTCTACCTCGGTAAAATCGTTTCAAAACATAGCTTTAAGGGCGAGGTACTCATAAAATTGGATACCGACGAACCCGAATTGTACGAAAAATTGGAATCAGTATTCGTTTCCCTCGGAAACAATCTGGTTCCTTTTTTTATTGAAAAAAGTCAGCTTCACAGATCCAGTCTACTGCGCGTACGCTTTGAAGAAGTTGCGGATGAATCGGACGCCGATAAGGTAATGGGTTCCGAAATATATCTCCCCCTCAAATTTTTGCCCAAACTAAAAGGCAATAAGTTCTACTACCACGAGGTAATCGGCTTTTCCATGGAAGACAAACTACATGGACCTATAGGAATTATCCAAAGCATTAACGATAGTACGGCCCAAGCGCTATTTGAGGTGGAAAAGGGCGATAAACAATTGCTTATTCCCGTCAGGGACGAGATAATTGTAAAAGTGGACCGTGAAAACAAAACTATCTTTGTCGATACACCGGAAGGATTGGTAGATCTTTACCTGTCCTAAAAATTCCCTTTCTTTAATTTTTCCCACCCTCATAAATGGAATGATAATTTTACCTATCTTTCCTTGTGTCATTTCTCGTTGAACCGGCCCGGTGCAATCCCTTTTGTATTAAATGGCTAATTGTTCATATGAGGAATTCTTCAGGACATTTTGAGATTTACAAGGAAATAACGATTCGGTATTCACAAGATTATTTTATGCCCTAAATGATTCACCCTAAAACAGAATTACAATTCATCAATAAGGAAATTGGCTACGGTGTAGTAGCTACAGAATTTATTCCCGCGGGAACCATAACCTGGGTACTGGACAAGCTGGACCGCGAATTTACCCCGGCCGAACTTGGATCCCTGGAACCCCTTTATCAGTCCATTTTGGATACGTACACCTTTAGGGACAATAAGGGAAGATTCATCCTTTGCTGGGACAATGCCAGATATGTAAACCACAGCTTTAACTCCAATTGCCTCACTACGGCATATGATTTTGAGGTAGCCATACGCGACATCCATGTAGGGGAGCAATTAACGGACGACTATGGGTATTTGAACATTCCGCAACCCTTCAGAGGAATTGATGAAGGCACAAGGAGAAAGATCGTATACCCTGATGACCTTTTAAAATATTATAAGGTATGGGACAAAAAATTACAGCTCGTATTTCCAAAAATCCCCAATTTGGACCAACCCTTAAAACCATTGTTTTCAGAAAACCTATGGAATTTGATAAGTGCTATTGCCGAAGGCAAAAAAATGATGGATTCCATTAAGAATAACTATTACCACACGAATTAGGGAATGCCTTACCGGACCCGGAAAGCAGTAAAAGTAGCGTAAGCAAAAGCCAGACATTTAATGACCAAACCCTTCCTATTTAAACAATTCCGCATACACCAGGATCGCTGTGCCATGAAAATCGGCACTGACGGCGTATTGCTGGGAGCCTGGACCCCCTTGGGGCACCGGCCCCTATCCATTCTGGATATCGGGACGGGAACCGGGGTAATTGCCTTGATGCTGGCACAAAGGTGCCAAGCGGAAACCATAGACGCCATAGAGATAAATGGGGACGCCTATGAGCAATGTGTAGAAAATTTTGAAAGCTCCGATTGGGCCGATCGATTATTCTGTTATCACGCTTCCTTGGACGAATTTGTGGCCGAAATGGACGACAAATACGACCTTATCGTATCCAATCCGCCATTTTACCCAGAAATAGTGTCCAGCGGCAATACATCCAGGGATATGGCGAGACAGAACCGGTCCCTGCCCTTTCAGGATCTTTTGAGGGACGTTGCGAAACTCTTGGCAAGAAATGGCAGCTTTGCGACCATCATCCCATTTAGGGAAGAAAAAGGATTTCTGGAATTGGCGGCCGCCATGGACCTATATCCCGGCCGAATAATGCGGATTAAGGGAAATCCTAGCTCTGAAACAAAACGGAGCCTTCTGGAATTACGCTTTGGACAGTCTTCCTTTGATATTGAATATCTGACCATAGAATCCGAACGCCACCAATACACTAAGGAATACATAGAACTGACCAAAGATTTTTATTTAAAAATGTAACAATACGACTTTGTATTGTTACATTTTTAAATAAAATCCTTAATTTGTTTATTTTTGATTCTAAAATATACGCTATGCGACCCGATTTGTTTGAAGCTCCCGATTATTACAATTTAGACGACCTTTTATCCGAAGAGCATAAATTGGTGCGCAATGCTGCCAGACAGTGGGTAAAGCGGGATATTTCCCCCATCATAGAAGAATATGCCCAAAAAGCCGCCTTTCCAAAACAGATCATCAAAGGCCTGTCCGAAATTGGGGCCTTCGGACCCTATATCCCCGAGGAATATGGCGGGGCTGGCCTGGACCAGATAAGTTACGGCCTAATCATGCAGGAAATAGAAAGGGGCGATAGTGGAGTACGCTCTACCGCCTCGGTACAATCGTCCCTTGTGATGTATCCTATTTTTGCCTATGGCAATGAGGAACAGCGAAAAAAATACCTGCCCAAATTGGCCTCCGGCGAATTTATGGGCTGTTTCGGATTAACGGAACCCAACCATGGTTCCAACCCCAGTGGTATGGAAACCAGATTTGCGGACAAGGGCGATCACTTGCTGCTGAACGGTGCCAAACTTTGGATTTCCAATTCCCCTTTTGCCGATATAGCCGTGGTATGGGCCAAGAACGAGGAAGGACGCATCCACGGACTGATCGTAGAACGGGACATGGAGGGCTTTAGCACCCCGGAAACCCATAATAAATGGTCTTTACGCACCTCGGCAACCGGGGAATTGATATTTGACAATGTAAAGGTCCCCAAAGAAAACCTGCTCCCCGGCAAAAGCGGGCTTGGCGCACCCTTGGGCTGCCTGGATTCCGCCCGTTACGGCATTGCCTGGGGCGCCATAGGCGCTGCTATGGATTGTTATGATACCGCCCTCAGGTACGCCAAGGAACGTATTCAATTTGGAAGACCCATAGCCGCTACGCAATTGCAACAAAAAAAATTGGCCGAAATGATTACAGAAATTACCAAGGCACAATTATTGGCGTTCCGATTGGGGCAATTAAAGAACGAAGGTAGGGCCACTACGGCACAAATTTCAATGGCCAAGCGCAATAATGTGGAAATGGCGATCAAGATAGCCCGGGAGGCCAGACAGGTTCTGGGAGGAATGGGCATCACCAGTGAATACAGTATTATGCGACATATGATGAACCTTGAAAGTGTCATCACCTATGAGGGCACACATGACATCCATCTACTGATTACGGGGGCCGACATTACCGGGCTACCGGCTTTTCAATAAAGATTACTGACTTAAAAAGCC
>CBFGWQ010000156.1:0-9187 GCA_965652575.1 uncultured Arenibacter sp.
CTGCCGAACAGGCGGGCAATAAATATTAACAGATGAAAAACACCACTAAAAATATTTGCAGTATCTGCCACGATGTTATAGAAACCCAACACGTATTTTCGGAAGATAATCAGGTTTTCTTAAAAAGAAGTATGGTAGAACCCTCAAACGGGACCATCCTCAGGGACGAATGGTTCCCTATAAATTTCCAATGGGTATCGGACATGGAACTGAGAAACAGTTTAAGGCTACAATCCCATTTGGAGTAACATTCCGTACGCTATAAATGGCTTTTTCCAATTTTTAAACATATACGAAGGCATATTTATCAATGGTCGGTATCCCGGCCGGACCTTTTTTTTGGAAAAACCTTCTTAAGTGCCATTACGACCAATAGACAAAGAAAACCGATAACCAGACCTGAAATAAATTCCCCCACTATTGCCGGCAATGCCTCTAGCCAATGATGAAGAAAATCCAGATTGTGCACAAAAATCCCTCCGGCCACCAGGACCAGGGCAATGGTGCCTATTACCGATAAGCTTTTTATGACCACCGGTAAGGCAGCCACCAAAAACTGTCCTATGGTTTTGGATATTCCTCGCTTATGCCCATTTAGTGCAATAAGTTTTAGGCCCAGATCGTCCATCCTTACTATCAACGCCACAATACCGTACACCCCTACAGTGGCTATCAGGGCAATTATGGTAACCACCATAATTTGCGTCCAAATAGGCTGTTGCACTACCGTTCCCAGGGCTATGATTATAATTTCTACGGAAAGGATAAAATCGGTAACAATGGCCGATCTTATTTTTTCCTTCTCTACCAACAGGATTTCTTCCTTCTTTAAATTGGTTGCCACCTTTTCGGCTGTAGGAAGGTGTTGGGGCTTTAAAAAATGGTAAATTTTCTCCGCCCCCTCATATGCCAGATAAAGTCCGCCGAATACCAGAATTACCGTAATTGCCAATGGAAAAATGGCACTCAGCAAAAAGGCAATGGGAAGAATGATCAATTTGTTCAGCAAGGAACCCTTGGTAATGGCCCATAACACGGGTATTTCCCTGGAAGAAACAAAACCTGAGGCCTTTTCTGCATTTACGGCCAAATCGTCTCCCAAAATACCTGCCGTTTTCTTACCCGCTATTTTGCTCATAGCCCCTACGTCATCCATTAAACTGGCAATATCGTCCAACAAAGCAAAAAATCCTGATGCCATATAACTATCTTCTCTTAATTAAAATTCTTTCTTCTTTTTTACACTCCATAACCACCCTTCCATGTCCACAAATATATTCCATTATTCCTATAGCTGCCTTTTATTTATTAAAGAACCTACCCTCCCCATTATTAACCAATATATTTGTACAAATATTCCGTTCCCATATATTTTATTTAGGTTCTAGTTTAATTTAGTGTTGATAATTTGAATTTTTGATGGAAAATCATGGTATTTATAATCTTTATCGCCATAGAAAATTCGATTACACCCTTTAGGGACGGGGAAATAACCGAATTTTCGGCTCTTTTCGTTGTTCCCCATCCCGATAGCTATCGGGACTAAAGGGAGCCGAAAATGCCGAAAAGCAAGGAGATTTAAATATAATATCTATTCTAAACTAGTGTTATGTTAAGTATGTTTTGTTATTGAATTTAGGTCTCTCCCGATAGATCGGGATCCGCTCGACCGGACAATCTGTCGTCTCTTCTAGCGGAGTCGAGAAGTCATTTCATGGTTAACTTAACACTAGAGCCTTTATCTAATTAAGATAGTATAAGATTGGTAAAAGCGCGTTTTCTATTCCGTTAATGATGATCTTTGGCCTACGAACTATGAAAACAACCAAGTCAAAATATCGATTCTTAAGGAGGGCCGCTAAAGTAGTTTTGGTCCTTGCCCTGCTCTTTATGGTATTGGTACTCATGATCAGAAGTCCTTGGATCCAGAATTTCATAGTACACAAAGCCACCCATTACATATCCGACAGGACCGGTACCAAAGTTGAATTGGACCAACTTTATGTAACGTTTTCAGGAAATGCCCTATTAAAGGGATTATATCTGGAAGATAAAAAAGGGGATACCCTATTGTTTTCCAAAACCATGGAGGCAAATGTACCTCTTAGGGCCCTGCTTTTCCAAAATGAGCTACATTTAAAGTCGGTTACATGGGAAGGTTTACGCGCCCATATTGTACGAAATTCGGAATCGGAAAAATTTAACTACCAGTTTCTTATAGATGCCTTGGCAACAGGGGATACCCTTCCCCAACGGCCGGATGCAGCACCTATGAAGATAAAGATTGGTACCCTCGATTTTTCCGACTTTAAAGTATCCTATAACGATAAGGCTTCGGGTATCAATGCCAAACTTACCATGGGCACATTATACTTGAACGCCAACAGGACCGATCTTGAAACCATGCATTACGAGGTGGACGAAGTGGCCCTTTCGGATACAAGAATCCAATACCATCAAAGCAAGCCTTTTGTCCCGACGGACGATCCGGACACTAAACTTCCAATGGTAGTGATCAACGAACTCAATTTCAACAATATCCTAATAGATTACAATTCCGTCCCCGATAAGATAATGGCAGCGGTAAGCTTGGGGGAATTTGGATTGGACCTGCCCAAAGCCGATCTGGCTAAAAATGAGGTGGACATAAAATGGCTTAGCCTAAAAAACTCGGACATCGCCCTACAGCTCCCAAAAGATGGGCCAGAGATAAGGGATTCTACCGCGATTACCGGCCAAAAGCCCAATTTTTCCTGGCCGGATTTTTTTATAACGGCAGATAAAATATCCCTCGAAAACAACTCGGTCCAATACCGGTTGGGCAACACCCCTTCAAATATAGGCCACTTCGATCCCGACAATATAGACCTATCCAATCTTAATTTGAATGCCGCAGAAGTTCACTATCAAGCGGAAAATGCCGAACTAAAGTTGGCCCGGTTTTCATTCTTGGAAAGAAGTGGTTTCACTTTGGAACAGTTGGCTATGAATGTTGTTTTAAACGATACCTCTACATCCATTACCGGATTTAAAATACAGACTGCTTCAAGTACCCTACATGGAGCATTCAAAATGGATTATCCTTCATTACAACAACTGATGGCTTTCCCCGAAAATACAAGGGTAGACCTACAATTGGACGATATAATACTAGGGCTTCGGGACGCCGTTTACTTCCGGCCCGAGCTGGCCAAAAATGAGTATTTTACCATTGCACAGGGGCATCCCCTAACAGGAAATGTAAACATTGGCGGAACACTTAACAAATTGGACATCCCCAAATTAAATTTAGATTGGAACAACACGACCTTGACAGGAGAAGGCCAAGTATTGCATGTTTCCCGGCCGGATTCTCTTTCCTTTGACATTTCTAAATTAAAAGCCACCACCACAAAAGCCGACCTACAGCTATTTGTGGGCGAAAAAGACCTCAACATGGCACTGCCCCAGGCTATTTTGGTAGAGGCCCGGGCCCAGGGCAGTTTAAAAAACATTTCCGGAGAGACCCTTATGAGAATCCCCGAAGGCACCGCCCGAATCTCCGGCAACTATTCCAATTTGGATTCGATACACTTTAACGGAAACCTTCAGGTCAACGACCTTCAGTTAGGCAAGTTGTTACAAAATAACCAACTGGGCAACACGACATTTACAATTCGCGTTTCCGGAAGTGGTAGCGACCCCAATACCCTGAATGCCGAATTGGATTCCGAGTTCGAGCAGCTCACGTTCAAAAATTATGATTTTGCAAATCTGGACCTCAATGGAAAAATCCGAAACGGAAAAGGCAACATCCATCTCAATTTTAAGGATAACAATCTAAACTTCAATTCCCAAACAGTGGTTGATCTGGATTCCTTAAATTCTAAATTTGGCCTTCATCTAAATATAATCGGTGCCGACCTTCAGGCCCTTGGTATTACCAAAGAAAATATAAAGGCAGGGCTAAATTTGGAAGCCAATTTTATAGGCAGTCCAAAAGACTATGCCTTAAATGCAACTCTAAATAACGGGGTGGCGGTATATGACGGACAACAATACCAAATGGGCGATGTGGAAATTAAATCCAAAATAGATTCCCTAAATACGGAGATTGCCATAAACAGCCATTTTCTTACAGGAAACTTATCCTCCAACGCTTCCCCCCAAGGTATAAACACCTCCCTGAAACAATATTTTAAAAATCATTTTCGGGATTCGATCGTAAATGCCCCTCCTGTCGATACCCTAAAACTAAGAATGGATATGAAATTGATTCCGAATCCCATGTTCACCAAGGTGTTTTTAAGGGATTTGGAACAATTGGACTCCATTAGCGCACACGCCCATTTTGATGCGGCCAAAGGCACCTTGTCGTCGGCCTTACAAATACCCCATGCCAGTTATAAGGGCATTGCAATTGACAGTCTGAACATTTCCATAAACGGGGATTCCACCAATCTTCGTTTTAATGCAGGCCTGGCCCACCTATTGGCCGATCCGGTAAACCTTGGAAGGACCTCTTTGGAAGGTAAACTGAACAATAAGCAATTATTACTGGATTTTGGTACATATGACGGAAATGAAAAGATAACACACATTGCTTCCGAAATAACCCGGAAAAACGACACCACCCTACTCCGTATTACTCCTTTAGAACTCCTTTTCAATAAGGAAGAATGGGCCGTTCCCGAAGATAACACCATATCCTTTACAGAAAACTTTTTGGAATTCGAAAATGTAAGATTTGAAAGAAATTCCCAAAAATTGAGTCTTGCAAACCTAGCATCAGAAACAGAGGACAACCCACTCTCATTGCGCTTCGAACAATTTAATCTACAGACCTTTATGGGCATGCTAAACCCTGATAAGCCTTTGGCATCAGGAATAATCAACGGGGATTTTACCATTGAAAATTTATTTGGTGCTACCGGGATCGTAGCCGATTTTAATGTTACCGATTTGGAAATACTGGAGCAACCACTTGGCCATCTAAATTTAAACGCCAATTCCAAGACCAAAGGAACCTACGATTTTAATATGGCTTTAAAAGGCGGTGGCGCAGAAATTGACTTAAATGGCGATTATGCCGCATCCGAAACAGCTGCCCAATTAAATTTGGACCTGGATCTAAAAAGCATAGACCTTGCCTTTATTGAAAAATTCTCTGCGGGCGGGTTGAAAGACTCCCACGGAACGCTGTCCGGGAACATTAATGTTTCCGGAACAACGACTTCCCCCATGTATTCCGGTTCCATAAATTTTCATGATACCGATTTTAATATAGCGACCCTGAATTCCGTTTTTAAAATTTCCGATCAATCCCTTAAAATTGATAACGAGGGGATATATATGGACAATTTTCAGATTACGGACGCGAATGGCAGCCAATTTAAAATGAACGGTTCCATTGGCACTGAAGAATTGACCAACCCAAAATTTGATCTAAGTCTTAGCGCAGCACAATTTCAGGCCCTTAATTCCACAAAGGAAGACAATGAATTGTTTTACGGAAAAACAAGTTTTGATATGGATCTGAATGTAACCGGCCATTTAAAACTCCCGGTGATAGAAGGGAAAATCCGGGTCCGCGAAATAACCGATATTACCTATGTAGTTCCCAAGGCACAGTTGGATGTGCAGGAACGTGAAGGAGTGGTCCTTTTTGTAAACCGTGAAGATCCCGATGACATCCTTGCCAGAAACGACCAGGAGAAAACCCCCAACTTTTTTTCCGGAATGGATGTCAATGTTCATGTAGAAATAGCGGACGATTCGGAATTTCATATCATTATCGATGAGCGTAGCGGTGATAACCTTCAAGTTTCCGGAAATGCGTCGCTGATCCTAAATATAGAACCCAATGGCCTAACAAATCTAACGGGCAGGTACGAACTAAACTCCGGTCATTACGAGACCTCCCTGTACAACCTGGTAAAGCGAAGGTTTGACATAAACCCGGGTAGTACCATTACCTGGCAGGGCCTGCCAACGGATGCCAAACTGGACGTAACGGCTGTGTACAAGGTGGCCACCTCCGCAACACCGTTAATGTCTTCGGTTATTTCCGGGGAAGATATCAGTGTTACCAATAAATACCGCCAAGTACTCCCCTTTTTGGTATACCTAAATGTTGATGGCGAATTGTTGCAACCAAAGCTGTCCTTTAGACTGGATATGCCCGAAGATGAACAGGGTTCCCTTGGAGGAGCCGTCTACGGTAGGGTACAACAATTGAACCAACAGGAAGCCGAGTTGAACAAACAAGTATTTTCCCTATTGGCATTAAATAGATTTTATCCCAATTCCGGGAGTGATGGAAGTATGGGAGGTACTGCGGCCATTGCCAGGGACAATGTAAACAAGGTATTGTCCGGACAGATCAATGCCTTTTCCGATAAGGTTTTTGGCAAATCGGGATTTGAGGTCGATTTTGACCTGGAGAGTTTTACGGACTACCAGGGAGATAGTCCGCAGGACCGTACCCAATTGAACATCAACGCCAAAAAAAAATTGTTCGATGATAGATTGGTGGTAACGGCCGGAAGTGCAGTGGACGTGGAAGGAAGTGCGCAGCCGGGCCAAGAGGAGACCCCCATTATCGGCAATGTTGGTCTGGAATATTTGCTTACCAAGGATGGTCGCTATAGATTAAAGGGTTTCAGAAAAAACGAATACGAAAATATCATAGACGGTCAATTGATCGTAACGGGAATAGCCCTGATCTTCAACAGGGAATTCAATAAATTTAGTCAATTGTTCAATCCCATGAAAGAAACAGCCGAAACAGATGCCAAGAAGAAGGGGGATCATAAAAAAGAATAATATTTTGAAGGCTTCCATCACATATTGTTACTCCCTTGCGCTACTACTTATGGCAAGTCTCCATTCCTGTAGCGTAAATAAATATATCCCAAATGGGGAGGCATTATATACGGGTTCCAAGATCAATATTGAATCCGAAAAGGATGTAGGGAACACAAAAAAAATCTCACAGGAACTGCATACCCTTCTGGAACCGGAACCAAATTCAAGGATCCTGGGAGCAAGACCGGGTCTGTACTTCCATTACAAGGCCCAGAAGAAAAACCCAGGTTTTTTAAACCGATGGCTAAATAAAAAATTTGGGGAAGAACCGGTATATCTATCCGATGTAAACCCGGAACGCATAGAGCAGCTCATGCTGAACCGTTTGGACAATCGGGGTTATTTTTACAGTAAGATTTCCTCCGAATTGGACAGTACCCAAAAACGTGCGGCAGTTTTGCACCATGTGGAACTGCAGCAGCCCTACACCCTGGAACAATTCAAATTGGATAAGGATTCCCTGCCCATTTATAACGATATATCCCAAGCCCTGGTCCAAACACAGATAAAGCCTGGAAAACGGTTCGACCTGGAACTCATGAAATATGAAAGGGAACGTATAGACCAGGAACTAAAACAAATGGGATATTACAATTTTAATCCCGATTTTTTAATTTTTGAAGTCGATACCAATCGCTATGCCAACAAAAAGTTCGATCTTTTTCTAAGGCTCAAAAAAAACGTTCCCAAAAAATCCCTTATTCCCTATACCATAGATTCCATTTCCGTTTTTCCCGACTATACCATTGATACGGATACCCTTAGTCCCCCAAGTACCTCAACGATCAACGGTATGAGTTTTTTTCAGAAAGAAGAATTTTTTAAGCCGAAAAAACTGGAACCATATATTTTGTTCGCGCCAGGTCAGAAATATAATTCAAAGACCGCCCGTCTTACCAGTAATCGCCTATCCTCCCTGGGCACCTATAAATTTGTGAACATTAGATTCAATGCAGAGGACACCTTGGCCATAGATAGTACAGGATCCCTATCCGCCGATATTTACCTCTCGCCACTCACCAAAAGATCGGTACGTGCGGAATTACAGGGGGTAACCAAATCCAACGGTTTTGCAGGGCCCGGCGTGGCCGTTACCTACAATAACCGAAATCTGTTCAGGGGGGGAGAGACCTTTGGCATAACCGGAAACTTCGCCTATGAATCACAGCTTTCAGGGGGAAGGAATACGGGCCTTAGCAGTATTGCAGGGGGATTGAAAGCCGATCTGATCATCCCTTCCCTCCTTCCGTTCTCCCCAAGAAGTTTTAAATATGCAGTCCCCAAGACCAAAATAAGTTTGGGAACCGATTTCCTAAAGAGAAGTAAACTATATACCTTAAGCTCGTTCAACACTTCCTTTGGGTACACGTGGAAGGCGAATAGGTTCGTATATCACGAACTCAACCCGATCAATGTAAATTATGTAAACCTATCCAATACCACGGAAGAATTTTTAGCCATTTTGGAAAATAATCCGTTTCTAAGCCAAAGTTTTGAACAGCAGTTCATTGCCGGTCTAAATTATACCTTCACCTACAACGAATTGGTGGACCCCAATAGATCAAATCCGTTTTTTCTTTCTACCAGTTTGGATATCGCCGGTAACACCTTAAACCTCCTTAGCGGTTCCAAGGCTACTGTTTTTGGACTTGAGTATGCCCAATATGCCAAGGCCGATATTGATTTACGGTACTATATAAAATGGAATAAAGAGCAGGCCTTGGTAGCCAGAATTTATGGCGGATGGGGCATACCCTATGGCAACTCTTCCACCCTACCCTTTGTAAAGCAATTTTTTTCAGGGGGCCCCTATAGTGTAAGGGCCTTTAATATTAGATCGCTCGGACCCGGTACCTTCAGTTCCGACGAAAATGGGACCTCCTCCTTTTTCGACCAGTCGGGCAATCTAAAGCTGGAAGCCAATCTGGAATACCGATTTCCGATTTGGTCCTATTTCAAGGGAGCCTTTTTTGCCGATGCCGGAAACGTCTGGCTGACCAATGAAATGGAGGTTCCGGCCGACGCACCTGCAGCGAGTCGCGAATTCAACGAAGAATTGCTGGACAAAGGAAAATTTAGTTCCAATTGGGCCAAGGAATTGGGCATTGGCCTAGGCTTGGGCCTTAGGGTAGACATACAAAGCTTTGTCCTTCGTTTCGATTTTGCTTCTCCCCTGCAAGTGCCCTACCTGCCCGAAGGAGAACGTATAAGGGTTCCCTTTTTTGATGGGGGCAGTAATAACGTTATCTTCAATTTTGCCATCGGATACCCCTTTTAATAAAAAATTTCTTGAAACCGACTATCCTCGAGGCAAAGCCGTAGAGGTATTTCGCCGTACCGA
>CBFGWQ010000157.1:0-9084 GCA_965652575.1 uncultured Arenibacter sp.
GCTGTTTATCCGATCTTTTTTAATTTATAGGGCGGTAGGGCCTTGGAATTGTTTTTAATCTCAAAAGCGTTGTTAAGTTCATTGATAAAGTTGGAAGGAAGAATGCCCAGTCGCTTTTTAAAAGCGGTATTAAAGGTGTTTAAGTTGTTATATCCAAGGGAAAAGGCAATGTAACTTAATTTGCTGTTCCTGAACTCTATATCCTTTAGTAATTTGGGAAGCAAGTAATTTATTCTTAGTTCGTTGATGTAGTTATTGAAATTGGATTTTTTTTCCTGATTTATGACCTGGGACAAGTACTTGGGATTTGTTTTTAATAGTTCGGAAAGTTGATGTAAATTACAATTGGGGTCCAGGAAGAAGTTTTCCTTTTCCAATTTTTCCAATTTGGTCAAAATAATATTCTTAATGTCCTTATCTATCCTTGGCTGAGTTTTGGGGATGTCC
Organism: uncultured Arenibacter sp.; assembly: GCA_965652575.1. GTDB lineage: Bacteria > Bacteroidota > Bacteroidia > Flavobacteriales > Flavobacteriaceae > Arenibacter. The sequence continues at coordinate 448 of CBFGWQ010000157.1, forward strand.
GCACTTTTTCTTTCAACGGACCATTGGGTCTCCATATCTTGGAATCCGCTGATTTTTTCGCTCATTCTAAGCTGTATTTCCGCCAGATCTATCGTTCGTAACAACAATAATCTGTTTTTCTTCCTTACTTTCAGGTAGGAATAAACGGAAATCGTACTAATTATGAACAGTAAAATGAGTACTATGGTAATGGCTCGGAACTTTTCTTTCTGGGCCTTGTTTTCCAATTCCAGTATTTTTTTGTTTTGCAGGACCTCCTTTATTTTTCTTTTGGTCTCCAAAATAATGATCTTTTGTTCCTTTTCATTGGTAAACAATGAATCGTTTATGGCCTTGTACAGGGATTTGTAATCGTTGGACTTGGATAGTTGATTGGTTTTTTCATATAATTGGCCCAAAACATAACTATTTCGCTTTACAACATCAAAGGCATCAATGTTTTCTGCAGCCTCAATACTTTGTTCATAATTGGATATCGCTTGGGCAGTGTCCTTGGTCTGTAAATATAATTCCGCTTGTATAGTAAGGGCCCTGGGTATCCTAAAAAGATATTTGTTTTCAAAATTGATTTCCAAGGCTTTTGATATATGTGTCAATGCTTTTTCGTATTCCCCGATGGACATATATATATTGGCCATATTACTCTGTACGGATGCCGATATATAGCTGCCTGCCGGAGGAAGTTCTTTTTCCAGTTCCAAAAAATAGCCATATACCTTAAGGGCGCCCTCGGGATCGTTTAATTTTGCCGTCATCCGGGCAATTTCATCAATTTTTGGGTAGATGTAATGCGTTTTCTTAAGTTTAAGTATATAGTGCAGCCCTTTTAGGCAGTAGTTCAAGGATTTTGAATAATTCTCAATCCTTAAATAATAATGGGACAAGGCCGAATAGGCTTTCATCAAAAGATAATCGTTTTTGGTTTTTTCGGCGCTATCCAGTAGTTTTAGGCCTGTTTCAAGTGCCCTGTCATATTCGCCCCTTTCCGAATATATATAGGACTTTAAGGCGGCAAAATCAGCATAGATTTCCGGATAGGAGCTAACGTTGATTACTTTTTGTTTCTCCAGGACCTTATTCATCGACTTTTCAAAATTACCTTGGACAAACAGTAGATAGGCCGTGTTATAGTCCGCCTTGAGCATCCCTTCCTGATATGCTATGTTTTTTGACAGTACCATGGCCTGATTGTTATAATTGTTGGCCAAACGGGCGGATTTATAAATGTAGGCGGTATAAAGTTGCAGGAGGGTCAATACTTTTTCTTTGCCCTGTGTACGGTTATTTTTTTCCAGCAAAAACTCAATATCCAAAAAATCTTCCTTAAAATCGTTCTTGTTCTTAATAAGTTTCTGTACCGAATTTAAATAGAAATCAACCGAATCAATGGGCGTTTCTTTGGCTTCTATCCTATTGATGGAAAAAAATAGGGCAAAGAGAATAATGGTAATTTTGGTTTGGTTGTTCATGGTTTATATTTTAATACGTAATGGGTTTGGGGCATTTTCCAAAAGACCTTGATCCTCATTTATGCAGTTGGTCAGCTGCTATATTTTAAGGAAAACATAATTAACGTAAAAAACGAAAATAGCACCTTGGGTAAAATTATCAAAATAGTATTGCTGTAGGTAAATATAACATTATAAATATAAAGTTATGTTAAAGATAGGGTTATATTAATTGTGCAAAGGTTTGCATACCTTTCCAAAAATACCGGGGAGAGGGTATTGCAGGCAAAAACGGGCCAATGGGCTGGGCGGGTTCTGTTAATTTTTTGTTGTTTGGGCAAAAAAACAGCTTGAAACTAAAAAGAGCCCTGTCCAAAGGACAAAGCTCTTTTACGAGAACACTATATGAAAATGAAAAAATTACTTTTTTTAAGAATACTTGGATAAAAGTAACCTGTTATTTTCCTTTAAGGAAAAGAATGTTGTGAAGTCGTCTGATTATGAGGTGTCCCCATTAATTTTTGATGTTTGGCGCCCAATTCTTCTTTCAAATCTAAAAATATGCCGATATTTATTGCTTGAAATCCATTTTCCTAAATTCTAGGGAGGACGAATGTGTAGAATGTAATTAAAGATGTATGCTTCAAACAGAGAGATTAGACGAATTTAAAAAATCGGTACAGAACAAGTTCAATATTTATAATAGCCTGTTCCTTAATCTACCATACCGAAATATTGAAAATGTAGGGATGCTGATCCCTTTATTACTGCATCAGGCCGAAACGGGGCTGAAATCGGGGAAAAATCCCCAGGAAATTATGGATGCCTTTTTTCAAAACTATGCCAATATTGATTCCGAAAGGGACAGGATAGATTTTATGTTCCGGATAATACAGTATGTGGAAAGACAGGTGGTGTTGTACGATAGTGTTGAGGATGCGGCTTTTCCAAAGCTTCAGAAACACAGTAGTTCCCTGACTATTGGGGACTATTTTCAGTTGGTGGATAAAAATAAAAGTTGGGACCAGATATCGGAAAAACTGTCCACCTTTAGTGCACGAATCGTTTTAACGGCCCACCCTACACAGTTCTATACTCCGGCAGTACTGGATATCATAGGTAATTTAAGGAGTCTTATCTTGGAAAACAAGATCAACGAAATAGATTTGGTTCTTCAACAATTGGGACTGACCTCTTTGGTGAATGCCAAAAAACCCACTCCTTTGGATGAGGCAAAAAACATAATCCATATTCTGAGAAATGTATATTATGATGCTGTTGGGGAGCTATATGCCTACATTAAGGATAATATTGGCGACATGGACTTCAACAACCACAATATTATGAAATTGGGATTTTGGCCGGGAGGGGATAGGGACGGGAACCCCTTTGTAACGTCCAATATTACCAAAGACGTTGCCGATGAGTTGCGCATAACCTTAATGAAATGTTATTATCACGATGTAAAAAAGTTACAGCAAAAACTTACGTTTAGGGATATTCAGGATATAATTTCCAGTTTAAGGGGGCGCCTGTACAATACCATGTTCGATGCCAGCTTGGTAATGGGCTATAACGAAATTATAGAACCCCTTCTTGAAATAAGAAAGGTCCTCGTTGAAAAATATCATAGGCTTTACCTAAAGGATTTGGATTATCTAATAGATAAGGTGAAGATCTTTAGGACCCATTTTGCTACCTTGGATATTAGGCAGGACCATAGCGTTCATGCCCATGTGGTAGAGGCCATACTAAAGGCGAACGGGCTAATATCGGAAAGTTTGGGGGAATTGGACAAGCAGGAATTAATAGATATATTGATCCACAAGGACATCAATTTACAGGCCCAGAATTATGATGGGGATATTGTTAAGGAAACCATACAGAATATTCTACAATTAAGGGGAATTCAGGAGAAAAATGGCGAGGAGGGATGTAACCGATATGTGATAAGCAATTCCGAAAATATTTTTTCGGTACTTTTTGTATACGGACTTTTTAGATGGTGCGGTTGGGAATCGGATAGGATTACCTTCGACATTATTCCGTTGTTCGAAACCATGAAAGGTATGGAAAGCTCTGAAAAAACAATGAATGAATTGTTCGATCTTCCGGAGTATAAGACGCATCTGGCCCAGCGCCAAAATAAGCAGACCATAATGCTCGGCTTTTCCGATGGTACCAAGGACGGGGGATATGTGAAGGCAAATTGGGAAATTTTCAAGACCAAGGAAAAATTATCCGCCGTATGCGACAGGAACAATATCAAGGCTATATTTTTTGATGGTCGTGGCGGACCTCCGGCACGTGGAGGAGGAAAAACCCATAGGTTCTATGCCGCCCAGACCAAGGATATTGCCAATAATGAAATTCAATTGACCATTCAGGGGCAGACCATAACCAGTACCTATGGAACAAAGGAGCAGTTTATCCATAATTCCGAACAATTATTGACAGCAGGTCTTTCCAATAATTTTTTTGGCAAGGAAAACGTCATTTCCAATGGGTCGAGACAATTACTGGAAGCACTTTCGGATCTGAGTTTCGAAAAATATGATGCCCTAAAGAACCATGACAAGTTTATTGCCTATTTGGAGAACAAGAGTACTTTAAAATACTACCAAAAGGCAAATATTGGGAGCAGGCCGGGCAAAAGGGGGCATAAGAAAAAACTGGAGCTCACAGATCTTCGGGCCATTTCCTTTGTAGGCTCATGGAGTCAGCTCAAACAGAATGTCCCTGGCTATTTTGGTATCGGAACCGCCATTAAGATTTTAAAGGACCAAGGAAAACTGGACGATCTTAAAAAGTTGTTCAAAGAAGTTCCTTTATTTAAAGCGCTCATGCTCAATAGTATGATGTCCCTCGCCAAATGTTATTTTGAACTCACCAGCTATATGAAGGATGATAAGGAATATGGTGAATTCTGGAACATATTATATGAGGAATATCTGCTCTCCAAAGAAATGTTGTTGCTTATTTCGGATTCCAAGATTCTGATGGAAAAAGAGTCGGTTTCACGTGAATCCGTTAAAATTAGGGAAAACATTGTGTTGCCCCTATTGGTAATCCAACAATTTGCCCTGCAGCAAATGAGTAGGGATACCGAATATAAGGAATTGTACGAGAAGATAGTAATAAGGTCCTTGTACGGTAATATCAATGCCAGCAGGAATTCTGCCTAGTGTCGTGTCAATGCTACCGTGTCGTTTAAGTCGCCGTTATTTTTTATCCGGGCAAGGCAAAAAATGTTGCAAACTTTAGCTATGGTGAAAAATTTTAACGAAGTGCAAGGGATAAAGAGGGGAGAATTAGTTGGCCTTTTTACGGATCCCCATACAGGGGTTATTGTTTCCGTTAATGAATGGTTCCATTATTCTGTTTTTTGCCAAATATGTATCGATCCATTAGCATTTTAAATGCCTCTGTATTAATTTAGTGGCTTTGTCAAAATTTTGGAATACAAACTACCCATTTTAATGAGATTATCATTTTCTTTATTCTTTTTTTTATCACTTATCGTAATTTCATGTAAACCTTCCTTTCATGAACCTCAAATTTCCCTCGAGGATTATAGGGTGGAAGAAGGGTTTGAACTGGAAATGGTGGCTTCCGAACCATTATTGAAGGCTCCTGTAGCCATAGATTTTGATTCCAAGGGAAGGATCTGGGTAGCTGAAATGGCCGGATTTATGCTTAATCTGGAGGGTGACGGGGAAGATTTGCCCAACGGATCCATCAAAATTCTGGAAGATCGCGATGGGGACGGAATCATGGACCATGCCAAAACGTTTTTGGACAGTTTGGTAATGCCAAGGGCATTGGCCCTAGTTTATGACGGATTACTTTATGTAGAATCCCCTAATCTATGGTTTGTTGAAATTGAGAACGATAAACCGGGAAACAGGGTGTTGGTAGATTCGCTTTATGCTACGGTAGGGAATCCGGAACATCAGCCCAATGGTTTAATGATGAACTTGGACAACTGGATCTACAATGCCAAATCCAATTATAGATACCAGCGCAAAGATGGGATATGGTATAAGGAACCAACGACCGGCAGGGGACAGTGGGGCATTTCCCATGATAATTTTGGTAGGCTTTATTACAATAATAATTCTACCCAATTAATGGGCGATCATATGCTGCCCAATAGATTGGTCCGTAATAAATATTTTGTTCCAAAGAAGGGTGTTGATGAAGAATTGACGAAGGATAATCGCGTTTATCCTTTGCATAGGGCATCTGTGAACAGGGGCTATCAGGAAGGGGTCTTAAACCAGGATAGTCTATTGGTCAATGTTACGGCCGCTTGCGGGCCATTGGTGTACAGGGGAGGGACCTTCCCTGTGGATTACGACCAAAATGTATTTGTTTGCGTACCTGAGGCCAATTTGATAAAGAGAAATATCCTATCCTTTCACGGGAATCGTGTAGAGGCCGAACAGGCTTGGCAGGGCAAGGAATTCCTGGCTTCTACCGATGAAGGTTTCCGGCCGGTAAATCTGTCCAACGGCCCAGATGGCAACATGTATGTTGTGGATATGCACAGGGGCGTAATTCAGCATTATGCATTTTTGAGCCCTTATTTAAAGAAGTTGTCGGCCGAGAAAAAATTGGATACCATATTGGATTATGGACGCATATTAAGGGTTCGGAACAAGGACTATAAGGCTGGGGAAATTACCGACCTGAAGAAGTTATCGGCATCGAAATTGGTGGCGTCATTGAAGGATCCCAACGGATGGATGCGTGATAGGGCGCAGCAATATTTGATCAATAAAAACGACGGAAGTGTTTTGCCCGAACTAAAAAAAATGGCTTTGGACAATAAAAGCCCATTGGCACAATTGCACGCCCTCTATGTCCTAAAGGGCGTGGGTGCCCTTTCCTTCGATTTTTTGGTGCAAGTGGCCCAAAGCGGTGGCCCCGAAGCCGCATCCCATGCCATTGTACTTATGGAGGAATTTGCCTCTGAAAAAAATGTTCCCCAAGCAAAAGAGCTTTTTACAGGGCTATTGGAGAGGAACGAACCTATGTTGGATCTATATCTTTCCTCAACATTGGGAATCTGGGCCATGTACGATCAAGAAGTGTTTTTTCCGTATATTTATGGGTTGTCCCAAAAATACAAGGATGACATTATAGTTCAAGAGGCCATCTTAAGCGGTGCCGAAAAGGTTATGCCCGCTATGAAGGTGCAGTTGGACGGGATGGACAATTTAAAAAATATGGACCTAACCCTATTGACGGCGGCAAGTTTGGAACGGCAGGAAAACGATAATCCCAATTATATTTATTCTACCAAGATTGCAAGAGCGGATTCCAGGACCAATGGAGCCATACTTTTTAGGCAAATTTGTGCCTCCTGCCATTCCACCAGCGGAGAAGGTATCCGCGGATTGGCACCACCGCTGTTGGGGTCCAAGTATATTACGGACCATTTGGAACAATTGGGGCTCATTATACTCCACGGCCTTAAAGGGCCTTTGCTTATAAATGGGGAAATCTATGATGAGGACCATCAAATGCCAGGCCTTAAGTACAACAAGGATCTTTCCGATAAGGACATATCGGATATAATATCTTATGTTACCAATGCATTTTCTGTTGATTCCAAGGGGTTGGGACCAGAGAAAATAAAGGAATTAAGGGAGGTTCTGTCTAAAGATGGTATGGAATATACCGAAAAGGAATTGAACGAACAGATTGGAAAATAATCTTGAATAGTGTATCTATTTCCCAATGTAAAGAGGATAGATTAAGAAATTAAATTACGATAGTAGGATGAAGACTTTTATAAATGATGATTTTCTTTTGCAGAGCGACTTTGCAAAAACCTTATATCACAATTATGCGAAGGAATTGCCCATAATTGATTACCACAACCATTTGCCTCCCCAGGAAATTCACGGGAACCGTGTCTTTGAAAATATAAGTCAGGTCTGGTTGGCAGGGGACCACTATAAATGGCGGGCCATGCGCGCATTTGGCATAGATGAGCGTTATATAACCGGTAATGCCACTGATAAGGAAAAGTTTCTTAAATGGGCAGAAACGGTACCCTATACCGTAAGAAACCCTTTGTACCATTGGACCCATTTGGAACTGCAGCGTTATTTTGGGGTTGATGGGTTGTTGGGGCCGGATAATGCGGAGGAAATATATGAGCTTACTTCGGCAATGCTACAGCAAACTTCCCACCATACCATAGGATTATTACAACAGCAAAAGGTAGAGTCATTGTGTACTACCGATGAAACTATAGATCCCCTTCAATTTCACAAAAATATTAAGCAAAAAGGGGGTTCTCCAAAAGTTTTTCCAACCTTTCGCCCGGATAGGACGTTTGCCATAGAACAAGGGAATGCCTATGTGGCGTATATAGAAAAATTGGGCCAGGCCTCCAACATTAATATAACATCCTATACCGATTTGTTGGCAGCTTTGGAAAATCGTATCGACTATTTCCATGAACAGGGAGGTAGGCTGTCCGACCACGGCTTGGAACAATTATATTATTTCAGGGAGGGCACCTTTAATGTGGAAAATTTATTTAAAAAAGTAATGGATGGCCAGGCTATTTCAGAGCAGGAGGGCCACTATTTTAAGGCACAGGTGTTGTTATTTTTGGGAAGGTGCTATCACAGAAAAGGGTGGGTACAGCAATTCCATATCGGGGCAATCCGGGACAATAACAAAAGATTGTTGTCCAAATTGGGACCCGATACCGGGTTCGATTCCATAGGCGATTTTTCACAGGCGCGGGCATTGAGCGGTTTCTTAAATGAACTGGATGGAACGGATCAATTGGCCAAGACCATAATCTATAACCTTAACCCTGCCGATAATGAAGTAATTGCGACCATGGTGGGCAATTTTAACGATGGTAGCGTTAGGGGAAAGGTACAATTTGGGTCCGGATGGTGGTTTTTGGATCAGAAAGACGGTATGGAAAAACAAATGAATGCGTTGTCCAATATGGGACTTTTAAGCTGTTTCGTGGGAATGCTGACCGATTCCAGAAGCTTTTTATCCTTTCCAAGGCATGAATATTTTAGAAGGATCTTATGTAACCTTATCGGCAATGATGTTGTAAATGGCGAGTTGCCATCGGATGAAAAATTATTGGGAAAAATAGTGTCCGATATATCCTATTACAATGCCAAGAACTTCTTTGATTTTAATA
>CBFGWQ010000158.1:0-8992 GCA_965652575.1 uncultured Arenibacter sp.
TCGGCAATATATTTTGCCATTACTTCAATGGATTCAAATATTTTTTTTCCCTCTTTTGGATCGGTAAGTTTTATACCGTAATCCTTGTCCAACATTACTATAAGTTCCAAGGCATCAATGGAGTCCAGTCCAAGGCCATCACCAAACAAGGGATCGTTATCCGCAATTTCCTCAATTGCAATATCTTCCAAGTTTAATTGGGTAATTATTTTTTCCTTAAGTTCTTGTTTTAAATCGCTCATCCGCTTGTGTACAATTTTATTATTTCTTCTTTGTTATGTGCAATGTTTCCTTCGGCGGAAACCAGGTACAAAAATGCCTCATAGTCCCCTAAGTCACAGTTTATCCAGCCGCACAACACTTCGTCCGCTTTTTTGGCTTTTATTAAACCCGTTGCGTAGTCGTGTAGATATGCTGCATTAAAGTGGTTAAAGATAAAAAAACTATTTTCAGAATATAGCCTATGTTTAATACTTATCTCCCCAAGACAAATATTGGGCAGGGTATAGACAAAAACAGCGGGACTCGGAAAATAGTTTTCCCTGTCCACAATGGACTCTTGGTGTTTTCTGTCCGTTTGCAGGCTGGAAGCACTATTAGAAAATACCAGGGCAATATTTTTTGATATATCGGAATCCTGGATCATTGGCTTAAGTAAGATATCGGCGGCCAGAAACCCAAGTTTGCTGAGGTCGTCCATTTTAAAAAACTTGGGATAATCGGTATCCATCCTTTTATAGGCCAGTTTTATAAAAGTGCTGAAATCGCTACCCGGGTCTTCCATAAGCAGTTTATCGTTCAACAGGACCCTGTTATTGGATATTCTACAGTATTCCTTTATTTTGAGATGCGCTGCCTTCATGATCCTACTTTTTTAAACACGGCGGCCGTATTGCAACCTCCGAAACCGGAGGCCGTTTTTAAGAAGCAATCTAAATTTCTGACCGTAGGTGCCGTAATAATATTGAGGGGTTGGGATACGCCCAACTCGGTGAAGCCCATAGAGGAATACAAGGTATTGTGGTAGAGGGAGTGCATGCCTACAATAGTTTCCAAAAGGCCCGATGCCCCCAGGGTATGTCCAAAATATCCTTTAAGGCTGTTTAATGGAACAGTCCCCAGACCCAATCTGTTCAAGGCTATGGCCTCCATTTCATCATTAAAATGGGTTGCAGTGCCATGGGCGGAAATATAATCTATATCCCGAGGGCCAACATTGGCTTCTTTGAATGCCGAAAGAATACTCCGATAAAGGCCTTCGCCTGTTCTTGATGGGCCGGAAATATGATTGGCATCATTACAGGAAGCTTCGCCCAACACTTCTACAGCCTCTGGGGGTAAATTGTTCCGGTCCTTGGTTACCAGCACACTAGCGGCCACTTCTCCTATATTGATACCTGACCTTTCCTTGCAATAGGGTTTGCAGGGCAAGGAACTCAAGGCTTGGAAAGAATTGAAGCCCGAAAGAATAAAATTGGAAACAACATCTCCCCCAACTATAAAAACCTGATCGAAGGTTCCCTGCGAAATAAACCTTTTACCTACTGAAATGGCCAATATTCCGGATACACAGGCATTGGAAAGTACAATAGGTTCTGTGGTAAATCCAAAATAATTTTTAACGATATGTCCTAAAGTTCCCAAATAGGCCCTTTCCGGAGGCATAGGGTTTCTCGGATCCAGGCTGTCTATATTTCCTTTGGTGGTGGACAGAATTAGGCCGACCCTATCCGTTAACTCAATTCCCGATGCCGTAATGATCTTGTCCAGGGAAAGGATCATCATTTGCTCCAAGCGGGTATATTCGCCTTTTGATCCTAATTTGTCAAAGGCTTTCCTTAGGTGATCGGAATCGATGATGGAAGCATAAAACGGATCGGGAAACAGGTTTTCATCCTCAATTAAGGTTATCCCAGATAATCCCTCATGAATATTTTTCACCACTGTAGGACTATCAAAGCCCAAGGATGAAACAATATTGTTATATGAGAGATAGGTCCTATTCATTCAATAATCCAACTTTTTGTTTCCATTCCAAAAAAAATGTAGGCATGGTCAGGGACAGGCCTCCATCGTCCTCCACAAAAACCTGCACGGTTTCCCCGGTACAGACCAATTTGTTTTGCGGATCATAAATTTCGTACTTAAATACCATTTTTGCGGCCGGGGAATCTACAAAAATTGTTTTTATTGTGGCCACATCACCATAACGCAATGGAAGTTTGTGCTCACAGGACGATTTAACGATAGGGGTAGTGTAGCCTGCCGCCTTATGGTCCAAATAGGCAATTCCATGGTGCCGGCCAAAGGCTTCCCTGCCATCTTCAAAATATTGGATGTAATTGCCGTGCCACACAATGCCCAATGGATCGGTTTCTGTAAATCGAACCCTAATTTCACTGGTAAAGCTAATCTCTGATCTGTTCTTAGACGGCATTTTTTCTTTCATTATACACAATGGAAATTGCGGTAGTTATTATAAAAAATAGAAATAAGAGGGCAAGTTCGGGGATTACATCCATAATGCCCACATTTCTCAGAAAAACATCATAAAAGGCGTTTAGGCCCCAGTTCATCGGCGATAAATTGGAAAGTGCCTGCATAAACTTGGGCATTATAAAGACAGGGACCCATACCCCTCCCAAAGCAGCCAAAATAACAACAAAAGTAGCCCCGAAGGGAGCGGATTGCTCCTGGGTCCTGGCCACCGTTCCCAATAACAATCCAAGGCCAATGGCCGCAAGTCCGGCAAATAGGGCGACAAGGAACAATAAGGGTATTTTTCCCGAGACTTCAAGGCTGGGGAGGCCAAATATAGGGAAGAGATAAACCCCAATTCCCAGCATCAGTCCAAACTGTATGAGACAGACTGCAAGGTAGACTGCCGTTTTTCCTCCCAATACCGTTAGGTAGGAAACGGGGTTTGTCCTGAGACGGACAAAGGTACCCTGACTTTTTTCCTTGACCATATTGATGGACAGGGGAACAATGATAAAAAATATGGCGAACAGGGTCCAGGCGGGCACATTGTGTTGTACGGAATTTGGAATTATTTCATTTTCGTCCGTACCCGGGCTGATCTCTTTAAAGGTGATAAAACTTTCGGTGTCAAAAATCGCCTCGGTCCCATCATCCGTTATTTGGGATTGGAATGCCTTGTAAATAGTTTGGGTCTCTATTTTAAAGATCATCTTGTCTATCCCATTCTTTATGGAGTTTTTAAAGGCCATTTGTGTGGCGGGATCAAAATATAGTATAACCTCTTTTTTTTCCAGATCTATTTTTTCGGATCGGGGCGTTCCCTCTTCCAGACCAAATTTGGATAGCAGGCCTTCTACATTTAGGGCTACTTTTTTTTCCAGCCCGGAACTAAGCTGGGGCGGAATTACAATGGCCAATTGATATTTGCCCTTAAACACAAGTTCTTTGGCTTCACTGTCCGATTCTTTTTCAATAATAGTAAAGGATTTGGAAGCTGCCAGTCCATCGTATATGCTTTTGGAGACCTCCCCCTTGTCATTGTCCACCCAAAGAACAGGGATTTTGGTGTCATTGATAGATCTAAAAGTGCTGTCCTGGATCAACGTGATGGTGACCACCAATACCAGGGGCATTACAAATAAAATGGCCAATCCGCCAATATCCCTGGATAGGAGCAGTAATTCCTTATATATTGAGGCCCAAAGTTTATGCATGATCCCTAAGTGCTTTTCCGGTCAAGGTCAGGAAGACGTCTTCTAGATTGTGTGATTCCGGGTATTTGGAAATTAGCGCTTTGGGCGCCCCTTCAATAATGATCCTACCATGGTCTATAATGGCCACTTTGGTACAAAATTGTTCGGCTTCGTTCAGATGATGTGAGGTATAGATAATAGTGGTCCCCTGGGCGTTCAATTTTTTTAAATGTTCAATAATTACATTTTTCGATTGAACGTCCACACCAACCGTAGGTTCGTCCAGGAACAATACTTTGGGGCTGTGCAAAATACTGGCAATCAAGTTGACACGTCTCTTCATTCCACCGGAAAAAGTATCCAATTTTTTGTTGGAAAATTTTTTCAGTCCCAAAATTTCCAGGTGAAAATGGATCTTTTCCTTTAATTGTTTCCCATTCAGTCCGTACATGCTGCCCAGGTAATACAAATTTTCAAATGCGGTAAGGGTAGGGTAGAGGGCATATTCCTGAGGTACTATGCCAATGGACCGTTTAAGTTGGTCGGCATTTTTTTGGAAGGTAAGTCCGTTGATGGAAAAATTGCCTGAGGTTGGTCTTATCAGGGAACTCAACATGGATATCAGGGTTGTTTTTCCCGCTCCGTTGGGTCCCAATAGGCCGAAAATTTCTCCTTCGTCTATTTTTAGATCGAGGTCTACCACCGAATATTCCGCGTTATTTTTATACTTTTTGGATAGATGGGATATTTGGATCATGGGCTGCCTTATATTGCCTTTTTCAGTTTTTTAAAAAAACCTTCCTCTTTGTTGGCTATATCTTCAAGAAGGGTGGCTACATGATCGTATTGGTCAACGGCCACATTGATGCTCCTGTTCTTGTATATGCGCGAAGCCTCGACTGCAAAATCGCGCCATTGGTCCCCTATCAAGGTCATTTCCTTGGAAAGCTCCAAAAGTTGATCGTTCATCAATAATTTTCCCGCTTCTTGTAGGAAGGCGGCATAAATATATCGGAACCCACCACCCCCGGTACCTATTTCTTCCTGCATGCGCACAATTTGCCCCAAATAATGGTTGGCAATTTTAATACCCTTTGTCTTTGGCCATTTACGAATAAGTTGGGCAATTTTCCGTATCCCCTTTACCCCAACGATAGGGACGGGGGCCAGCATATCCCTACAGGTGTGCTTTATTCCTTTAATAATGGCCTTTTCCAACTGTAACTTTTCCGGGAAAGCGGTAGGATAGTATATATGTCCTTTGGGGGCAAAAGCACCTTTGGCAAACCTTACTTTTTCCAGTTCTTTTTCCGTAAGCGAGGTAACGGTTTCCATTACCGGGTCACTAATTAAGTATAGACTTTCTCTTTTGCCATAGACCACCATATTGTGGGCGTTAAAATGGAAGCGGTATTCATCGGGGAAATAGGGCAGGTTGTACACGCCTACCTGAAGCCCTACCGGGTTGTTTTTTTTTAGGTTTTCATCCAATCTGGCCTTGGCGGTTTGGGGATTTCGAAATTTTTCACGTTTTATTTTGATTCCTACCCGCTTGGCGAATCGGGTGAAGATTATTCCTGGCATGGCCCTATAGGATACCACAGGGGCATGGTTCACTTTTAAAAAAGGGATATAAGTAAACAAGAGTCCGGAGCCTATTCCAAAAACCATAGGTTCACTGACCGTAAACCCATTGTACGTCATTAAGTTGGCTACTACACCGTTTTCGCAGTGTGCGGCCTGCTTGTGTTTAAAATCTATTTCCATGGTTTAGAGATCGGTGCGTTTTAGTTCTTCGATCGTAATATCAAAGGCATCTGCATATTTTTGTAATATTTTATTGTTAAGGGTGTTGAATACGGCAGGCTTAAAATGTCTTTTGACCCTCCATTTCCAGATCCCCACGTAGCTCGCTAAGATGGGAAGGTCCATTTTATGGAGTTCCATATAGTATTCCAAGGGGCTTGCCTTAAGGTCCCTTACCCTTTGTTTTGAAGCGGCAATGCGTTCGTTTATGGCCTCTATGGCATTGTTCAGGGCAATTGTCTTGGGGCTCCATCCCGTGCTTAATTCTGTGGTATACTCTCCGTTTTCATCAACGGCATAGCATAGTTCCTTGAAATTGGCCGACTCAAGATTGCTTTTGTCCTGGGGTACTTCATTCTTTTTCATGCCTAGGGTCATTATAATTTATTAAACCAAAGTATACCGGCTTATAAAGTTGATGATACAATTTTATATTCGATCTACAGATACAACTAAACCTCCTGTATCAAAAAATTTAAAATACAATCTGCCACTAATTCTTTCCCCGTATATATTTTGCATTCCATAGTACAGATGCTAAAATTTCCCGAACTGTAATTGGATAGGAGATGGGCCTTTGTAGTTAGGGTGTCCCCTAACTTGGGCAATAAAAAAATATGGGCTTTTTTAATACCGCTAATAAAACCGATAACACTATTGCCCACTCCTTCCAGGTCGTCTGCCGCAAAGAAATCCTGTCCGACTATTGCGGAACATGACTGCGCGGCATTTTCTATAATCCCCGATTCGGTAAACCTGTTTTTATTGACAAAGATACAATCTTTGGTTATTTTAAATTCGGTGGTCACCGTGTCTTCGTTAAGGTCAATTATTTTTGTGACCATGAGCATAGGTACCCTATGGGGCAAAAATTTGTGTATATCTATATGTGAACGTGCTGTATCCAATTTGTTTAGTTTGCCAAAACGGTCTTCATTTCACTGTTTGCCATAATTTCGCCCTTGCAGGTTACCTGGATCCGTACCAAGGTAACCCCCAAAATTTCGTGTAGAATGGTGACCGTTGTTATCAGTTCTTGGCCTGCGGTTGGCAATTCCAGTATTTCCGCCGATTTAATGGCCCCGATATATCCTGTAGGGGCAGGCTCATTTTTAAGGAAATATCGGTACCCTGTATGAAGGGCTACGGACTGCGCCATATGTTCAATTAATCCGGCGGCCATAAATGAATTGTTATATACGAATAAATTGCTTGTTGGAGGCGTAAAACCGGCAATCACCTTTTCTTCGGAGTAGTGGATCAGCTTGTCCACCATTACAAAAGGCGCTTTTTGGGGGATCAGATTTTCAATTAGGCCTTTATCGTCTATGGTATGTTTCAATAAATTCATTTAACAGACCGTTAGGTATGCATAAGAGTAGGAAAATCGGGCACTTTCCGGTACGTGCAACAATATTTTATCCCCCTTTTTCAGTTGTCCCGAACTTACCAGCTCTTCCAACATTACATAGATGGAGGCCGCACCCACGTTGCCCACCTTGCTTAAATTCATGAACCATTTCTCCCAAGGTATTTCCACTCCCTGTCTTTTCAATTCCCCGTATAAATTCTCCTTAAAATAATAGGAAGAGATATGTGGTAAATAATAGTCAAAATCGGCGGTAGTGATATGGTGCTTGGCCATGGCCATTTTTAGACTGTCCACACCTTTGCCCAAAATGTTTTCGCCCAGGAGCTTAACATCCTGTTTCATGGCAAAAAGTGATTTGTTGGCCCAGTCTTCGGCCGGGTATTCGCTCCAAGGCTTTAAATGGCCATTTTGCAATTTATCTCCACCGGCGTACATGCATGTTTCCATCTCAAAGGCATAGGAATACCCTTCCATCCATTCAATTTTTAAAGCAATGCCATTGGGTTCACTTTCCAGCAATACGGCACCGGAACCATCGGAAAGCATCCAGCGTAAAAACTCTTTATTAAAGGCCAATATAGGGTTGTCCTCCAATTCTTTGAGGTGAGCTACCTCATTTTCAAAAATATCGGATTTCATCCAAGTCGAAGTTCTCTCCGATCCGGTACATACCGCATTGGATACCTGTCCCGCCTTAACGGCCAAAAAACCATATTTTAGGGCATTCATGCCCGAGCAGCAGGCCCCGGAAGGGGAGTTGACCTCTAGATTCCCATTTTTTAAAAAGCCGTGCACCATGGAGGCGTGCGATGGCAATATTTGATCCGGGCTACTGGTACCACAGGAAAGAAGTTCTATATCCTTGGTCGTAAAATCATCATCACATAACAGCTCTATGGCCTCCTTGGTTAGTTGGGCATTGTTATGGGTAATGTTTCCAACAGCGTCAATGGCGTAATATCTGGTCTTAATTTGGTTGTTCCGCAGGACGATACGCCTGGCCTTGGAATTCTTACCATTGATAATGCCCAATTTTTCCTCCATTTGTTCATTGTCAACGGGTTCATTAGGTAAGAACTTGGCAATCCTGGTAATATAAACGTCTTTCATTAATTGTTCTTTAATCCAACGGATGAATAGTATGCTTTATCCCTTTTAATTTTATTGTACCGAGGGATGTAAGTCGCCAAAAATACGATAAAAACTATTGGAGCTATCACCCAAATTGCAAATAACAAATAATATTTGAACAAAACCAGCAATTTTTTTCGTTTCGGATCAGCTGCTGGTCCTTTCTTTATAATAAGGTTGGCCCATTTTGTAAACAATACATTGCCCCTTATGTCTGTCTGTATCAGCAGGGGTTTTACCTTAACGGCGCCCAATTTTAATAAATCGTCCTGTAGGTTGGTGTAATCATTGGCCAATAGTGCTTTCCTGATGGGGATTCCAAATTTTTCCGAAGCTTTTATATCCTTGTCGGAAACCCCGGGTTTGGGAAAAATGCCAAGGTATCTGGTCTTTTTTCCTCCCAACATCCAATGCACTATGGTAATTACGCTTATGTGATTTATATGTCGGTCTACCAAAGCGATATTGCCCACTAAGCGGGCGTTACAGGAAACAAGTAGGCGTTTCATTTTTTCCTGCGCCATTAACCACATGTTCCTACAGGCAATAACCGTAACTACAGGTGTACCGTCCAATATTTTTTTTGCAAAACCGGATTTCAGAAAAGAGTTTATCGGTATCGAGGGCGTTAAATACCAGACTTGGTAACCCAGAATTACGAGATCATATTTCTTTTCAAGGATATCGGCCTTTGGGGGCTTGATTTTACAGGGTATTTGCAGGAAGGATTCAGGAAATGCATCATAAAATTCATCCTGTTTCCAGGGAAATTTATAATCATTTTCGGGGATTATCCTGTAATAGGTAATGTTTACATTCCCTTCGCCTATGGTAGTTGCCAAATTTTGGGCAATATCCAACAACTGTCCGGATTGGGAGTAATAAATTATAAGAACTTCTTTCATGGGTAAGTATTGATCTTCATTGTAATCCTGCCAACATTGTCATTTTGTCCTCACCGTTGAGGTCCGCGATATGACTTTTGGAAGGGTTCAAATTCAAATTTAAT
>CBFGWQ010000159.1:0-8885 GCA_965652575.1 uncultured Arenibacter sp.
TGGCCTTTATTCCCGCAGAGGTGATGTCAACTTCCTCCTGCAAAAGTTGCCGATGCGCTTCATGCAGTCCTGTAAAAACTTGGTCCATATACTTGTTTAGCGAGATAACGTACTTGGAAAATCCTTTCCCTCTTTTACGTTTTTCGTCCCAAAGGGACACCGGCAATTCCCGATTTAAACTGAATTCCGCTCTTTTACCGTCCACGGTGACCCGGGCATAGAGCTTAATGTTTCCATTTTCCAAATTCAATTTCCGAGTGACGAATACCACTGATAACCTGCTGTTTTCTAACATATTACATAGCTTTAAATTAAAAAATAAACGGTAAAAAACACAGGGTCAAATACCCTCTAAAGCTACTTCAATGTACAAAAAATACTGTGGTTTCAAAATCCCTTTATGGACACCAGAGGGGTGTTTTCAGGTAGTTTCAAGAGGTTTCATCTGATACCCCTAAAAACATAAAACGTTGCAAATCAGGTGATTTGCAACGTCATGCGACAAGATAAAACTAGTCAAGTCGGGATGACAGGATTTGAACCTGCGACCACACGGCCCCCAGCCGTGTACGCTACCGGACTGCGCCACATCCCGAAAATTACTTTTCGTCCAGATATCGTTTGATACCTCTTTTCTTTATCTTTCTTTCCAACCGTACCGCCCCAATTCGATCGGTACAGGGATACGTTTTTACCAAAATCCAAGGCCTGCCCTTGGATGTATATTTTATACCGCCATTATTGTGGACGGCAAACCGTTTTTCAATATTGCTGGTCTGGCTTACATAATACCTGTTGGCAGCTGCACTGAACAATATGTAGACCACATATTCCATTATTTCAAGCGACCATCACGCCACGGGCGTGATACGCTACCGAGCCTGTCCCGCCCCTTTGCGGGAACTGCGCCACATCCCGATTCTACAACTTGCTCAATACCCTCTTATTTGTTTTCAGAATCTTCACTTTAAAAACGAGTTCTCTGTGGGGCAGCCTGTCCTGAGCGTAGACAAAGGACCACATTCCGAAATTGAGATTGCAAAAATAGGAAAGATCAAACAATTCTACCCTAAACTTTTATCAAAAAAATGTATCTTTTTTGTTTACCCCCTATATTCCAGCTTTTTAGTTTCAACATCTTATTTATCCAAGATCACATAGACCTCTAAAATTCATTAAAATCAATACTCCAAATGATACAAAAGATTGGTCAATTAAAAAATAAATACTAATTTGAATGTTTTTAATACATCAACCTTCATAGTTAATAGAAAAATCCATCCAAAATGCTTAAACGATTAATCATTTGCTTGTTCTTAACAAGTACGGCTATTTCCTTTGGCCAATCCACTAACGAAACCTTAATACGATTGCAATACAAGGACACTACCACCACCAAAGATCTGGCAGTCGGACTATGGGCCAATCCCTTGCCCATGGATTACGATCGGGACGGGGACCTGGATCTAGTTGTTTCCTGCACCGATGTTCCTTTTAATGGCACCTTTTTATTCAAGAACAGTTCCAAAGACCATAACGGAAACCCCATATTTGATGCCCCCGTTAAAATAGGTGATGGCATGCGGAATGTGGCCATTTCCTATGTGGAAGGAGCACCAAGGGTATTGGGAGTAGGCTTGGAATATGAAAATTTTATACGATATGGATATACCAGACCGGTAGGCCTTTATCAGGCATCAGAACTACTGGATCTATACAAAGAACGTTTTAGCGACTGGAAATATGTGGATTATGACAATGACGGGGATATGGATCTCATTGTAGGCATCGATGACTGGAGCGAATATGGATGGGACAATGCCTTTAACAAAAAAGGGGAATGGACCAATGGAAACCTTCGCGGATACCTGTATTTATTGACCAATGACAATGGGAAATATAAAAATGAAGGAAAAATATTGGCCGGGAACGAGCCCATTGATGTATATGGCAATACCACCCCCAATATGGCCGATTTTGACGGGGATGGGGACCTGGATATTATCTGTGGAGAATTCGTAGACCGATTTACCTATTATGAAAATATTGGAAATCGGGAAAAACCTGTTTATGCCGAAGGAAGATTTCTGGAGAATGCCTCGGGTATCCTGGAAATGGACTTGGAGATGATGCGGCCTGTGGCCCTTGATTGGAACAATGACAATAATATAGACCTTATAGTGGGGGATGAAGACGGAAGGGTAGTTTTTATTGAAAATACCGGAACCGTAAAGGACAACATGCCCATTTTTATGTCGCCCGTATATATTCAGCAAAAAAGTCAAAATCTAAAATTCGGGGCCCTGGTCACTCCCTTCAGCGTAGATTGGGACGATGACGGGGACGAAGATCTGATATGTGGAAATTCGGCCGGTTATATTGGTTTTATAGAAAACTTGGACGGAGGAGAAATCCCAGATTTTAAAGAGCCCGTTTATTTGAAGGCAGACGGGGAGGTAATTCGGATTATGGCGGGAAAAAGTGGTTCCATTCAGGGACCGGCAGAACGGAAATGGGGATATACTACCCTTACGATTGCCGATTGGGATGGCGATGGCTTAAAAGATATTGTTCTAAATTCCATTTTTGGCAAAGTAGAGTGGTATAAAAACATAGGCACGAAAGGTACGCCCAAATTAACAAAAATGGGAGGTGTTAAGGTAGACTGGGGCAAAAATCCTGTGCCCAAACCCATATGGAACTGGTGGAATCCAGGCAAGGACGAATTGGCTACCCAATGGAGAACTACTCCCTATGCCATTGACTGGAACAAAGATGGGTTAATGGACCTGGTGATGTTGGACCATGAAGGCTATTTGGCGTTTTTTGAACGATTCAAAAAAAGAGGTAAACTTTATCTAAGACCGGGGCAACGTATATTCAAAAATGCCGATGGTGAAGCTGGTAATGATTTACTGCGAATGACCGAGCGGGAAGCCGGCGGTAGCGGAAGACGTAAAATTGAATTCACCGACTGGGACGGGGACGGGGACCTTGATCTCCTGGCAAATAGCGAAAATATTGAATGGTACGAAAACGTGGGAAAATCCAATGAAAACACTATCTTTAAAAAAAGAGGAAATCTGGTCAACACCAGACTGGCCGGGCATACCACCAGTCCCACCGTGGTAGACTGGGACAAGGATGGGAAACCCAATTTATTGATCGGTGCGGAGGACGGACATTTTTATTATCTAAAGAATTAAGACCAAAGTAATCAGGGAATAATCCAGAATACAAGAATATAACTGATAATGTGTATATTGGAGGGACTAAGCGCCAGATTAAACCCAAATTGTTATGAATCGTTTACTCCTAGTTTCTTTCACGCTTCTATTTCTTGTGATAGCATGTAAGAATACAAACAACAAAAAAGCTATTTCCCTTTTTGACGGGAAGACATTTTCAGGCTGGGAAGGGGATACCCTAACTATATGGAGCATTAAAAATGGAAGCATTGTTGGAGGTTCCCTGGATGAAATGGTTCCCCATAATGATTTCCTCTGCACAAAAAATTCATATGCCAATTTTATACTTAAACTAAAGATAAAATTAACGGGGCATGAAGGTTTTATTAACTCGGGCATTCAATTTAGAAGCAAAAGATTGATAGAACCGGCCCATGAAATGACGGGCTATCAGGCTGATTGGGGGGAAAACTATTGGGCCGGCCTTTATGATGAATCCCGTAGAAACAAGACATTGATGGCCCCGGATTCCTTAAAAGTACTTGAATGGATAAAGGTGGGCGACTGGAACGATTATGAAATCAAAGCCGAAAATAACAGGATACGGCTTTATATCAATAACCATTTAACGGTTGATTATACCGAAAAGGATACGTCCATTCCGCAGTCGGGCTTAATTGGACTACAGATTCACGGCGGAGGAAAGGCCCTTGTTGCCTTTAAGGACATTTTTATTGAAGAATTGAAATAGATTGGAATAACCTAACGTGAATTCAACATATATTTTATTTAAAATCAGTTGTTTATAAAATATATGTCTGGTCGAGACCCAAGAAATTTTATTTTTCAAGCGGATAAAATGACATTATTTTAAAAATTTGATTTTGGGGTAAATATCAAATATGATACAGGTAGAGAGAGACAGTTAAAGGTATGGGTTATAAATTAAAGGTTTCCAGATCGTCATTTCGAATGCATATGAGAAATCGCACATCCAGCTCCCGGCCAGTATGTGTGACTTCTCGTCGTCCCGAAAAGGGACTCTGTCGAAGTGACTATTGTTACCAATTCATATCATTCATATTGAGACTATTAATAAAGACGTCAATGGTAGCGGATCCCGATAGATCGGGAGAAACCTCATTTTAAAAGCGTTACAGTACAATAACCTCTCGACTCCACTCGAGGGGACTGTAGTAATTTTTTAATTTACACTAAACAATGTGTTGAAATTATTTTTATATCGAACTCACGTTAACCTAGTTTTAATGACCAACCATTCTAAATTAAACCCCATGAACCACCCTCGACCACTGGCCCTTTCCTCCCTTGTATTGCTACTTTTGCTCATTACAATTGGTTGTAGAACAAAAAACGAAAAAAATACTGCGGACAAAATTGTCCGGGACAGTACCATTATTGATAGAGACTATGCCCTGGAAGCTACCATGCTGGGCTATTTCGCCCAGGACGGCACCCGAAATCCCACCTTAAGGGCCAATAAGGGGGATCGGGTACGGATAACAATTACCAATGGGGAAACCATGACCCATGATATTGCCATGGAAAAACTAGGTATAAAGAGCGGTACACTGCTGGAAAAGGGAAGCAGCACCAGTATTTCCTTTTGGGCGAACGATGATGACACCTATTTCTGTACCGTACCGGGACATCGTGCAGCCGGTATGGTGGGCAAATTTGAAGTAGTGGAAGGTGATCTTTCCGGACCTGCCGTAACCGGAACCTTGCCTTCCAAAAACGGAAAACCGATCAACCTTGGCTTTGAAACAGGTTCACTTATGGATTGGACCGCCACAGGTGATGCCTTTACGACCCCTCTCCAAGATCCTTCCCCGGTCCATGAGGCTGATGCCCAAATTTCCCTTGATGGGAACTATTTCCTGAGTAGTGGCGGCACCACCAATTACAAGCTTACGGGAACCTTACGTTCCATTCCCTTCAAGGTAGATTTCCCCTTTGCTTCCTTTAGGGTTTCCGGTGGTGCTTTGGCAGATACCCGCGTAGAATTGGTGCTTGCAGAAACCAATACCGTTATCTATAGTTCCACGGGCCAAGGTAGGACTACCCTACAACCCGTGGTAGTGGATCTTGAACCGTATATAAAAAAAGAAATCTTTATCCGTATTATTGACAACGAAACAGGCATTTCCCAAATTCCCTATATCAAAGATGATAAATGGGCACATATCAATTTTGACGACTTCAGGTTCTATCCTACTCGCCCTTATTTTCCCAATGAATTGAACAAGGACGATATTATTATTCTTCCGCCCCTGGATCCCATCTTAAACTCCGGCCTTTCGGGCAAGGAAGCGGCCAAGGCCATGACCTTGCCGGAAGATTTTAAAATTACTTTGGCCGCCTCCGAGCCGGAAGTGGTAAGGCCCATTAGCTTTACTATGGATGCCCGTGGGCGACTTTGGGTCGTAGAAGGACATACCTATCCTGTCCGTGCCCCGGAAGGTAAAGGAAAGGACCGAATCCTTATTTTTGAGGACACCAATGGCGACGGTACATTGGATAAAAGGAAGGTATTTACGGAAGGTTTAAATCTAGTTAGTGGCATAGAAGTAGGGATGGGAGGCGTATGGTTGGGAGCTGCCCCCTATTTGTTGTATATTCCCATAGATGCCGAAAAGGATAAGCCCGCCGGCCCACCACAAATATTACTGGATGGCTGGGGTTTGGACGACACCCATGAAGTACTGAACAATCTTAGATGGGGTCCTGATGGATGGCTTTACGGCGTGCAGGGCGTATTTACCCATTCCAAGGTAGGCAAACCCGGAGCTCCGGATGAACAAAGGACCAAAATTAATGCGGGGGTCTGGCGCTATCACCCGACACGACATGAATTTGAAGTATTTGCCGAAGGGAGCAGCAACCCTTGGGGCATCGATTTTAACGATTACGGTCACCCATTTATAACCGTCTGCGTAATTCCACACCTTTACCATGTAATACAAGGGGCACGATACCAGCGGCAGGCAGGAAAACATTTTAATCCGTACACCTATGACGATATAAAAACCATAGGTGACCATGTACATTGGTTGGGCGACCGCGGGCCCCATGCCGGTAATTTTAGATCGGCCGCTGCTGGTGGCGGTCATGCCCATGCCGGTGCCATGATCTATCTGGGAGGCAATTCCTGGCCCAAAAAATATCGCAATACCATCTTTATGAACAATATTAATGGATCCAAACTTAACAATGACCAGCTAACCCGATCGGGTTCCGGATATGTTGGATCCCACAATGAGGATTTTTTGGCCATGAACGATTCCTGGTCCCAATGGCTCAATTTTAAATACGGTCCCAGTGGCTCCGTATATGCCATAGATTGGTACGACCAGAACCAATGTCACAGCCCCAACCCCGATGTACACGACAAGACTTTAGGCCGTATCTTTAAGATCAGCTACAAAAATGACCAATGGGCGAAGGTAGATTTAAACAAAGCTACCGACCTGGAATTGGTAAATTATCAACTACATCCCAATGAATTTTATGTGAGACAGGCCAGGACCATCCTACAGGAAAGAGGGGGGAATCCCGAAGTATATAACGCCCTCAAAAATATTCTATACAACAATCCGGACGTGACCAGAAAACTAAGGGCACTATGGACATTACATGTTACCAATGGGCTAACGGAAAAGGAACTGGATCGCTTATTGGACCATGAAAATGAATATATTAGAAGCTGGGCCGTACAATTAACTACCGAGGATAAAAAGGTGTCATCAACTACCATGGAACTATTTTTGGACATGGCAAGAAATGACACTTCCGCCTTGGCAAGACTGTACCTTACCTCTGCCCTGCTCCGTTTGGAACCCGACCAGCGCTGGCCAATTTTAGAAGCTTTGGTACAGAAAACGGAAGATATCGCCGATCACAACATACCCTTAATGTTATGGTACGCCACCGAACCGCTTGTGCCACTGGATGCGGAACGTGCCCTACAATTGGCCACAAAGGCAAAGACCCCTAATTTGCTAACCTATACCATTAAAAGGATGGCCACATTAAAAACGGTTGCATCCAAAAATTTATTAAAAAATTACAGGGAACAATTGAAGGCTGGGGAATCTCACGAAAATCATGCCCACATCATGCAGATTGACAGTATATTAAGTAAACAATAGCGTACCATAAATAATTGTAATGTCCAAGGGCTCCTCCCTTTGATCAAAGGGAGGTGGATTCGCCTAAGCGAATACGGAGGGATTATAGGTCCAGACTTTGTAATAAACTTTAATTATATTTAAGCATACAGATTCTGCAACTTAATCTCCCCGCCCCACCCATGGCGGGACACCCCTCTTTTTAAAAGAGGGGAGCTTTTAAATGGGATTTTACTGATAACTACCGGTCGTTTTTAGTCCTTAGTTATCATTAACAACAAAAAAACAACTAATTTAATACAATAATCAATCCTAAACATGAAAAGGAAGATGATACGAACTATTATAAAGTCCATTATTCCAATTTACCTATGTTGTGTTTTTGTGTCCTATGGACAAGAAACATCCCTGGAATTCAAAAAAACTATCCTAACACGCGATTTTATTTCTGAGGGCGTAGCCGTGGCCGATTTAAACAAAGATGGCCTGATGGATATTGTTGCCGGCTACTATTGGTTTGAAGCGCCCTCTTGGAAGCGCCACGAAATGGCTCCCTCACGGAGCTTTGATCCCTGGAAGGAATACTGCGAATCTTTCCTTAACCTGGGCATGGATGTCAATTTGGACGGATGGGACGATGTCATCATCATAGACTATCCGGGAAAACCGGGTTTTTGGTTCGAAAATCCCAAGAACAAATCCGGAGTCTGGAAAAAGCATATTATTGCCAATGGAATGGGCATCTCCAATGAATCCCCTGGCTTTGTGGATATGGATGGGGATGGCAGGTTGGACATTCTTTGCGGGGATGTGGACAAAAACCAGATTGTTTGGCTCCAGGCTCCGACCCATCCGGGAGAGACCGAATGGAAGCGATTCCCTATCAGTGCCGAAAACGTACCGGGAACGGAGCGGTTTTCCCATGGTATCGGACTTGGCGATGTCAATAATGATGGAATAGATGATGTCCTAATTGCAGAAGGCTGGTTTAAGGGCAAAGCAGATAAGACAGAAGGGAATTGGGAATTCCACCCTACCAGCTTAAGTGAACCCTGTTCCCATATGCAGGTCTTGGATGTAAATAATGATGGTAAAAATGATGTGGTCTCGGCATCGGCCCACGCATTGGGAATTTGGTGGCATGAACAAGTAGATCCAAAAAACTTTAATACCCATCTAATAAGCAATACCACTTCCCAGACCCATGCTACCATCATGGCCGACCTGAATGGTGATGGCAAAAAAGAATTGATCGCAGGCAAGCGATACTTGGCCCACAACGGCAATGATGCCGGTGACAGTGATGCCCCGATTCTTCTTTATATTGAATTTACCCCGGAGAAATCGCCACATTTCCAGGAGCATATCATAGACCATGATTCGGGTGCCGGTCTAAATATTGTGGTAGAGGATATCAATAAGGACCACAGACCGGATATTGTAATTGCCAATAAGAACGGGGTTTTTTTATTTGAGAATAGGATAGGGGAACATTAAAGTTTGTCCGTAACCAAATATACTATTGTTCCTTTAAAAAATGTAAAAC
>CBFGWQ010000160.1:0-8739 GCA_965652575.1 uncultured Arenibacter sp.
AAAAAGGCAGTACCCTATCGGATACTGCCTTTCAAAACTAACTCAAACTAAACTAACTATAAAAATACCGCCAGTTGGTCCGGATCAATTTTCATAACCGGTATTCTGGGGTTCTAAATTTGGATTATTGACCATTTCCTGACGTGGAATCGGGAACAATAAATGTTTTTCCTGTAAGGACTCGTTAGAGTTCAAATTCACATGCCCTACGAAATTATCGAAGTCGCCGGTGTTATGGTTCAACACTCTTCTTAGACGTACCATATCAAACCAGGTAATCTGCTCAAAACACAGCTCGTGCCATCTTTCCTTCCAAACTGCTTCCCTTAACGTCTCCTGGGTAAAACCACCCAAGGCAGGGGTAGTCAGTTCTGCACGATCCCTAATTCTGGTCAAGGCATCCACTGCATCTTGATTAGGACCTGTTGCCTCATTGGAGGCCTCTGCATAGATCAACAGGACTTCCGCGAAACGAATGATGGGCATATTCAGGTTGTCCTGGCCCGTTCCGGGAACCTCGAAAGTTCCATTGGCAATAACATTAAAGTGTTTAAAAATGTAGGGGGCGCCCAGATCAAAAAGTTCCTCGCTACCGTTTCTGAAGTAACTTTCATAAAACCATCCTTCCCTATCCACAGTTCTAAGATCTCCGTCCTCAAAGGAATTGAAAAAACTGATTTCCGGCACCGTACTCCCTGTTCCTTCAGGCCCCCTGTACGTTACAGGCTGGAAATTGGGGCGGGTATTGCCCATAGGGTTACTGGCAACCGTGTTGTTGTTATATTGCAGGCTGAATATATGCTCTACCATATTGTTAAACCTTTCGTCATGTACTTCCCCATAGGTATCGAAAAGGTCGATCGGTCCAGGATTATCTATGACTTCCTTGGCCTTGGCGGCCGCATCGGCATAACGGGCCGTTTCGTTTAGGGGGTTCCCTGCCATGGTAAGGTACACTTTTGCCAATAAGGATTTCACCGCCGCCTGTGAAACGCGACCGGATTCGTCCGTCCAGGGCAACCCGGAATTTTCAGCTTCCTGCAGATCGGCCACAATTTGGGCATATACCTGACTCTGTGGGGTACGGGTCGGATAAAAATCTTCGGAAGTGGCACTCTGTGGTTCGGTTATCAAGGGTACATCGCCCCATAACCGTACCGCATAGAAATAAGCCCAGGCACGGAAGAACCTTGCCTCGCCCAAAACTTTGTTCTTGACAGCCTCGTCCATTGAAATGTTCGGAACATTCGCCAAGACCAAATTGGCATTGCCTATTAACTTATAGACGCCACGCCACCAATTTCTAATATGTCCGGTATTGGCATCCCAAGATAGGGTATACAGGTTGTTCAGATCCGAATTTTGGGCCGTCTGTGTGGTAGTGGTTCCCGTTGGGGCATCCAACATTTGCCAGTTGGACGAAAAAATACCTGCCCCGTCACCAACAAACCTGGCATCAGCGTAAACGGCAGCAATAGCGGCCTCCGCATGTTTGGCCTCCGTATAAAAACTTTCAGGAGTCAGGTTGGAAGGATCTGATTCATCCAAAAAATCGGAACAACCAACCGCTGCCACAAGTACTGCACAGAGATAAAATTTACCTATTTGCTTTTTTATATTGATTCTCATAATATATATATCTTTAAAAAATTAACTTTTTATAATCCTACTTGAAGCCCGATCAAAAAGGTAGTCGACCTTGGATATTCGTGCCATTTCATCCCTTGGGAGAAAGCGTTATTGTTGATGTTCCCACGAATAGGTGTTACTTCTGGATCACCTTTTCCTTTTAAATCATCGCTTACGATCAAGAAAAAGTTCTGGGTAGAAGCATAAAGCCTTAATTTGTTCAATTTTAATTTTTCTACCAATTCGGGTTCAAAGGTATAGCCCAACATTAAGTTCCTGCCCCTTACGAAAGAACCGTCCTGTACCCAGTGGGAATCCACGTTGGTCACATAACCGGCACGGGTATCCCTTATCTGTGCGATCATGGTATCCTGGTTATCGGGTGTCCAGGCATCCAATACCGACTTATAGCTATTGGCCAAGGTCTGCCTGTCCTCACTGGCGTGCAGGTTCATATCCATCACATCATTCCCAAAGGAATATTGCAGTTCCACGGTAAGATCTATATTCTTATAGGTAAAGTAATTCGTAAATGCACCCCAGGCGTCCGGACTACCGTTACCGATAATGGACCTGTCCGCATCGTTTATGGCACCATCACCGTTTACATCAAGATACTTAATATCCCCGGGCAATAAGGTTTTGCCCCCACGGTAGCTGGTAAACGCCGCAGCTTCGGCAGCTTCATCGGTACCCCAGGTCCCCAATCGTGTAAGTCCCCAAAAAGCACCTACAGGTTCCCCTACTCTAATTATACTGGTTTCATTGGTGATGCCCGGGCCACCTACTCCAAAGATATCGGCCGGGGTAGCTAAGGAAAGTACCTTGTTACGGTTCATGGAGATATTAAAGGCAGAATTCCAGGTAAAATCGGCGGTACTGATGTTTACGGTATTCAAGGCCAGTTCGATCCCCTTATTTTCCATGGAACCTATGTTCCTTCTAATGGTAGCGTATCCACTGGTCTGTGGTACGGGAGCGTCCAAGAGCATATCTGTGGTCTTTCTGTAATAATAATCGGCTTCCAGGGAAATCCGGTTATTGAACATTCCCAGCTCCAATCCCACATCGTATTGGGCGGTCTTTTCCCATTTCAGATCGGGGTTGGCCAATCTGTTCAGCCCTGTACCCCCTACACGGTTACCGCCCCAGCTAGTGGCGTACCCGGAACCCAAAAGGGATAATGAGGTATATGGGGGAATTTCCGAGTTACCGGTTACCCCATAACTTGTTCTTAATTTCAAATTGGAAATCGTTTCACTATTTGCCAAGAAATCCTCATCGGAAACCCTCCAAGCAATTGCTGCGGACGGGAAGAACGCAAACTTGTTGTTCTCTCCAAACTTGGAAGAACCATCGGCCCTACCTGTTGCTGTGAAAAGGTATTTGCCCATTAGGTTATAATTTACCCTTCCAAAATAAGAATTCATCGCATGTCTCCAAGCATTGGATTGAACCGCAATATTATTGGATCCTGCCCCCAAGTTGTTATATTCCAAGAAATCTGCGGGAAAATTCCTTGAATCCGCATTTACAAAGTTCCTTTCGGACTGCTGCCAAGAAAGCCCCAACATCGCGGTAAAGGAATTGTTTTCGTTGATGGTCTTATCATAGGTCAAATAGTTCTCGAAAGACCAAAAGTTTTGCTTTTCGTTACTGGATTGTGCCCGGCCATGACCTTCATTGCTCAACGTACTATCACTGAACTCGTTGTTCTCCTGGGTCATAACATTTACGCCCAATACGGTACGGAACACCAACCCTTCCATAATCCCTAGGTTACCATATACACTACCGGCAACATTCTGGGTGTTAAGAATATATTTCTGGCTATTTAACCTGTGTACGGAACTTCTGGAACCTTCTGCAAAAGGATAGTCCCTATTGTCCGCAAACATACCCTCTCTTGGCCCCCTCTCATAGATAACCGGCAAAATCGGAAGATCTTCAACCATTTGCCGTGGTACGGCATCATTGGTATCCACCAGATTCTCGGTCTGATAATTGTACCCCAAGGTACCACCGATCTTCAACCATGATTTGATCTGATCATCGATGGAAAATCTACCCGAATACCTTTTAAGGTAGGAGTTTAAAAGTAATCCCTGATCGTCCCTAAAGCCCAAGGACAAAGAATAGGTAGTACCATCCTTGCCACCTGAAAAACCTAACTGATGGTTTTGGGAAAGGTTGTGCTGGGTAATCGCTTTCCTCCAATCGGTGTCGTACAAGGGATTGCCCTCGCTATCGAAAAGAAGTGCAGTAGCCGGATCCTGATGCTTAAGTCTTGGCTCGTATTGGGCATAATTACCTGCGGCCCATCCTTCCGGGTCGAATTTCGCTGAATTCTCCCAAGCAAGCTGCTCTACCATAAGATATTCTTCGGCATTAAGTGCCTCGGCACCGTTGGGACCGTGCTGCACCATGCTGAAATCCACATCATAGGTAATTCTGCCTTCACCTACCCGTCCTTTCTTTGTGGTGATCAAAATGACCCCGTTAGCACCTCTGGCCCCATAAATGGCAGTGGAGGATGCATCCTTCAACACTTCTATGGAGACAACCTCGTTAGGGTTCAAATAATCGATGGCCGTACTGAACTGATCCTGCGCACCTTGCGGTAGTTGCACCCCATCTACCACGTACAAGGGGTTGTTGGAAGAGTTAATGGAACTAAAGCCCCTGATCCTAATATTGGACTTTCCTCCCGGACGACCAGAGTTGGTGTTCACCTGAACCCCGGCCACCTTGCCCGACAAGGCCTGGTTAAGGGAGGTAGCAGGACGTTCCCTAAGCTTCTCCTCGTTTACGGATCCGACCGCACCGGTAAGATCCGACCTTCTTGAGGTACCGTACCCAATTAGCACCACTTCTTCCAGTTCACTGGCATCCTCCTCCATGTTTACATCAACAGTGGTTCTACCGTTAACGGGAATCTCCGTTTTCTTATAGCCAATATAGCTAAAGACCAAAGTAGCATTACTCCCTACATTATCCAAGGAGTAATTCCCGTCAAAATCCGTTTGGGTCCCATTGGTCGTACCTTTTACCAATACGTTCGCACCAGGCAAGGGACCTGACTCATCGGAAACGGTACCGGTCACCGTTTGTCCTTTCACCAATCCGAAACTTAAAAAAGCTCCCAATAGCAAAAAACTTTTAAATAGTGTAATCTTCATAAATAAATTGCTTTAGTTAGTTAATTGTTTTTAATAGCATGCCCAGCCGAGTTAAGCTTAAAACATACATTCGTTAAATATATCTTAAGGAAAATTAATTGTTGCGAATTATAAAAAAAAGAACTCTAAAATTCATGAATTTTAGAGTTCTGCCCTATATTTTTTTAAGTATTCCCATTTCGGGCCCATAATGCCTTACAAGCCACCCCAGCATTGGACCTGCACTTAATAGTTGTCCAAAAAAGGTAAATAAGGTCATTAAAAAAGACCTTATTTGATTTGAATCATTAACCGGAACCAGGTTCTGAAAAACTACCCCGATTGCCCATTGAGCCATATTTATAATCATGCAAACCTTTGCACAATAAATACCCTCCTATCTTTCGTGTTATCAATAATTTATCGTTTTTTTGACCAGTACGTACCCCAATATTTATCTATGATTTTCCAGAAGCCATTGCTCCCTCACCTGTTAATGATCGGTTTAATCATAATAGTCTCCTGCGCACCAATAAAATCTACCGCCCCGGAAGATATTAAAATCGCCGTCATAGCCGATATTCATTTAAGCAATGTTTACGGGCAGTTGGAGGACAGTGATTATAAGGGCCTTAAAAATGCACAAAATGGAAAATATGCCCATATACGGACCATGGGGTCGCAATTGCATTCCACAAGAATTTTCAATGAAAATTATTTCGCCTTTTTGTCGGCCATGGACAATGTAGTGGACAGAAACATAAAATACGTTATCCTGCCCGGAGATTTTTCGGATGACGGGCAGCCCATTCATATTCGTGGGTTAAAGAAAATTCTGGACCATTATTCCACTACTTACGGAATTAAATTCTTTCTTATAACGGGCAATCACGACGTGGTTCAACCTTACAACCATAGGGATGGCAAAAGGGATTTTCTTGGTGCGGGCGGAAAGGCACAGCCCATAATGTCACAGCCCGGCATGTACACTTCCAAACAAAATAAGGAACATCCCGTTGTAATATCCAATGATCTTCAAAATCTAGGTTATGAGGAAATTACAAGATTTTTGGGGGACTACGGCTTTTTCCCAAGAAGGGAGTATCTCTATTGGGAAACCCCTTTTTCGGAATACAACTATGAAAACTATAGTTTCCACAAGGCGAAACAAACTGCGGGTCTAGCAAAAAGAAGTCACAAAATTTCACCAAACAACCTGCCAATTCCAGATATAAGCTATTTGGTAGAGCCTGTTGAAGGCCTGTGGCTATTGGCCCTGGACGCCAATACCTATATTCAAGAAGAAAAACCGGCCGGCGACCCTTCCCAAGCCGAATACCCCAATACCGGTATCGGATTAAACAATCTGTTGGAAGACAAAAAATACCTATTGGACTGGGTACGTAAAGTAGCGGACAATGCAAAAAAAATGGACAAGACCCTTGTTGCCTTCAGCCATTACCCCATGGTGGAATTCAATGATGGGGCCTCCCCGGAAATGGAGGAGTTACTTGTTGGCAGTAAAATGCAATTAAAAAGGGTTCCCGATAAAAGGGTAGCCCAGTTATTCGCCCAAGCCGGACTAAAGCTTCATTTGGGGGGCCATATGCACCTAAATGATACGGGAGTGGCCGTTTCCGATGAAGGCAATACCTTATTCAATATTCAGACCCCCTCCCTGGCCGCCTACAAACCGGCCTTTAAAATTTTAACGCTCAAAGAGGGCGGATTTGCAGAAGTGGAAACCGTAGTAATGGATTCCGTTCCTAAATTCAAGGACTTTTTTGGACTATACCATCAAGAGTACGATTTCCTGGAGCGCTTGAAAGAAAACCGTATTTGGAACAAAGAAGTCCTATCATCGCAAAACTATGGGGAGTTTATGGAATGGCACCTAAAAGAGCTTGTACGCCTTCGTTTTCTTCCTGATGAATGGCCAACTGGTTTTAAGGATTTTTTTGTCGGACTTTCGGGCAAGGAGCTACTACTTCTCTCCATGGATACCACTTCCCTTCCTTTAGGTACGGTCATGGAAAATCTTAGGGACAATCCGGATAAAACAATGGAACTCCCCAAGTCCGTTGAAGAAAAAACAAAAAAAATACAGGCCGTTACGACCCATTTTGAAAAGTGGTCGGGACAAGACCTTTTGTTGGATCTATACAAGCTAAGAAGTGCCGACAGATTGGCGTTGAAGGATATAGGGCCCCATAGAACAAAACAGTACCGATTGATCATCGATTCCATTTTGAACAACCCTGCATTTCAAGGGAAAGACGACCCTATGAAAAGAAATATGTACCTACTTGCAAGTATTTTCAATAAGTTTCTAAACGGAGCGCCTTCGGACCACTTTCAGTTGAACCTTAACAACGGCACAATTATATCCTTAAAACAGCCCATATATGAAAACGAATAAGAAATTCCACTACGCCCTGCCCCTATTATTATTTTGGATGGCCTACTTGCCGGCACAGCATAAATTGGAAGTTGACTACGTTAACCCCCTCATTGGCACGCCTTCGGCCGGGTTTATGGAAGGCAGGGACGGTGGTGGCACCATGCCCTGCGTGGGGACCCCTTTTGCCATGACCAATTTTGTGGCCCAGACCCGTGAGAACAAGATAAGTGAAATGCCCTATGTCTATGAGGACAATACCATTCAGGGCTTTATGGCAACGCACCAGCCAACGGTATGGATGGGAGATTATGGCTATGTATCCGTTATGCCACAGGTAGGAAAACTAAAGCTTCTCCCCAAAGACCGGGCCATGCCCTTTAGCCATAAGGAGGAGATATCAAAGCCCAATTACTATAGCGTTTCCATGGGAGATAAAGGACAAAAAATAAAAGGGGAAATAGCTGCGGCCTCCCGCTGTGGCATCTTTCAATTTACCTTCCCAAAATCGGATGAATCCCATATCGTGATCCAGGGAATCAATATTACCGAGAACAAGAAAGCGTTTCACGGTTATATCCAAATTGATGAAAACAAACGGGAAATTACGGGCTATAACCCGGAGCGAATGTCATCCCATTTGGGGCCGGAACTTAAAAACTTTAAGGGTTATTTTATTATTCAATTCGATAAATCCTTTGAGCGCTTTGGCACATGGAATTCGTTTAGAACAGAGCCCGATATCAATGAAATGGGCAGGGAGCAGACAGGGGCAAGAATGGGCGGATATATCAGTTTTAAAACCGATAAAAATGAAAAGGTAAAGGTAAAAATTGCGACTTCCTTTATAAGTTTGGAACAGGCCCGGGAAAACTTGTCCAAGGAGATACCGGACTGGGATTTTGACAAAGTGGTACAAAATACAGGGGATATATGGCAGGAAAACCTTTCCAGAATCAAGGTAGATGGCGCTACGGAAGATCAAAAGAGCATTTTCTACACTGCCTTGTTCCATACCATGTTGTTCCCTAGGGAATTTTCGGAATACGGACGCTACTACAGTCCGTTCGACGATAAGGTCCATGAAGGGGTTTCCTATAACGACTACTCCCTTTGGGATACTTTTAGGGCCCTGCATCCCCTACTCCATTTTACACATCCCGAACGGATAAACCCTATGGTACAATCCCTATTGCAAATGTACCAGGAAGGCGG
The DNA here is from genome assembly GCA_965652575.1 of uncultured Arenibacter sp. Lineage (GTDB taxonomy): Bacteria > Bacteroidota > Bacteroidia > Flavobacteriales > Flavobacteriaceae > Arenibacter. The sequence continues at coordinate 8,401 of CBFGWQ010000160.1, forward strand.
TTGGTTGCCGAAATGGCCCAACCCCACCTATACCAATATTATGACAGGGACCCATGCCGATGCGGTAATTGCCGATGCCTATATAAAAGGATTTAGGGATTACGATGTAGATCTTGCCTATGAGGCCGTTAGAAAAAATGCAATGCACCCGCCATACCGGGATACCGAAAAGCCTTGGGGCGACAGGGACGAAGGTACCCTGTACGAAGCCCGGGGCGGACTAACCTATTACCACTCCCTCGGATATGTAGCTTCGGACAAGACCAGGGAATCCGTAACCAGAACCATAGAATTTGGGATAGATGACTACAGTATTGCCCAGATGGCCAAGGATATGGG
>CBFGWQ010000161.1:0-8704 GCA_965652575.1 uncultured Arenibacter sp.
ATTTTGAACATTTTATAGGTCTATTTCGGGTCAAAACCTTTGTAAAAACTATCTTTGCATAAAGAACCTACAACATGCAATTAAAGCTTACAAGACCAATCTGTTTTTTCGATTTGGAAACCACCGGCACCAACGTGGCCAAGGATAGAATAGTGGAAATAGCTATTTTAAAAGTCTATCCAAATGGCAATAGGGAGAGCAAAACATGGTTGGTGAACCCGGAAATGGAAATTCCCGCCCAAGTGGTCGCAATCCATGGTATTTCTAACGAGAAAGTAGCCAATGAACCTACATTTAAACAACTTTCCAAGGAAATTCATAAAATGATAAAGGATAGTGATTTGGGAGGCTATAATTCGGATCGATTTGATATTCCACTTTTGGCCGAAGAAATGCTCAGGGCCGAAATAGATTTTGATATGAAGAATACCGTTTCTGTGGACGTGCAGACCATTTTTCATAAAATGGAGAAAAGAACCTTGGAGGCGGCCTATAAATTTTATTGCGATAAAAGTCTAACGGACGCCCATAGCGCGGAAGCCGATACCTTGGCTACCTATGAAGTGCTCTTGTCACAATTGGACCGTTATCCCGAATTGGAGAACAATATTAAAAAGCTGTCCGAATTTACTACTAGGAAACAATCGGTCGATTTTGCCGGATTTATTGTATTGGATGAAGAAGGAGAGGAGATTTTCTCCTTTGGTAAGCACAAGGGTAAAAAAGTACATGCCGTTTTGGAAAATGAACCTGGTTATTTTGGTTGGATACTGAATGCCGATTTTCCATTGTATACAAAAAAGGTCTTGACCCAAATAAAATTGAGCAAGCTGAACAATAAATTGGGCTAAGGCCAGGTAGTAAGACGATTGCCCATCATTGGCATATTGTAGGATATGCTTGTTGGATCTAAATCCCAAAGCCACTTGTAAACATTTTTATATAATATGAAGATTATTTGTATTGGTCGCAACTATGTGGATCACATAAAGGAATTGAACAATGGGCGGCCTACGGATCCTATACTGTTTATTAAGCCGGACTCCGCGGTTTTGCCGAAAGAACAGGATTTTTATATCCCCGAGTTCTCCAATGATATACACTACGAAGTGGAAGTATTGGTAAAAATAAAAAAAGTGGGCAAGCATATAGATCCCCAATTTTCCCACACCTATTATGATGAGATTGGTCTGGGAGTGGATTTTACCGCTAGGGACCTTCAGTCGCAACTCAAGGAAAAGGGCTTGCCGTGGGAAAAGGCCAAGGGTTTTGATGGATCCGCACTGATAGGAAAATGGTTGCCGAAATCCAATTTTGAGGATGTAAACAACTTGGACTTCCAACTTAAAAAGAACAATGAGCTTGTTCAAAAAGGGAATACGGGTTTGATGATCTGGAAGATCGATGAAATAATTTCCTATGCTTCCAGTTTTTTTACTTTGAAAAAAGGGGACATTATTTTTACAGGTACCCCTGCCGGTGTTGGTAGAATTAGTGCAAATGATTATCTTTCGGGTACTTTGGAGAATGAACAAATGTTCTCATTAAATATAAAATAGATGATTTATAGTCTGGACAAGATCAATGAAATGGCAGATGGTGATGAAGAATTTATAAAATCTGTCGTTGCCGTTTTTTTGGAAGAAGTTCCCCAGGATTTGGAAGAACTGCAGAAAGCATTACAGGTAAAGAATTATGACAGCGTATATAAATTGGCACATAAAATTAAGCCTAATGTAGATTTGTTGGGCATGGAACAAACCCGTGCAATTGCCCTTCAGATAGAAACCTTGGGAAAAAGGGGGGAGGATACGGAAGAGATCGAAAGACTGGTGCCATTGCTCAAGAAGGACGTAGACCAAGTGGTCTCGGAATTGAAAAATGACTTTAGGATTTAATGTTTGCAGAAATAATAACTATTGGCGATGAGATTCTCATTGGTCAAATTATAGATACAAATTCGGCCTTCATTGCCCAAGAACTAAATAGGATAGGAGTTTCCGTATACCAGATCTCTTCCGTACAGGATGAAAGTCAGCATATTCTGGAAGCGCTCAAAGAAGCGGAATCCAGGGCCGATATTATTATAATTACGGGCGGACTGGGGCCGACCAAAGATGATATTACCAAGCATACACTATGTGCGTATTTCAATGATATTTTGGTGGAAAGCAAGGAAGTATTGGCCCATGTAGAGACCATCTTTAAAAAACACTTGGGAGTGCCCCTGTTGGAGGTCAATAAAAATCAAGCGCTGGTGCCGTCCAAGGCCGATGTGCTCCACAATGAGTTTGGTACTGCACCTGGAATGTGGATAAAAAAAGCGGGGAAAGTCTTTGTTTCCTTGCCGGGCGTGCCCTTCGAGATGAAGAATTTAATAACATCCAAGGTAATACCAAGGATTATACAGGAATTTAACAGACCCTATATTGTTCACAAGACCATTATTACCTATGGTATGGGGGAAAGTTCTCTGGCAGATAGAATATCCTCGGTAGAGGACAACCTCCCAAATATGGTGAAATTGGCCTATCTGCCAAGTCTTGGCTCTGTAAGGCTTAGGCTTACGGCTAAAGGAACCGACTATGGGCAATTAATTGCCATGGTCGATATGGTGGCAAAAAAAATTAAAAATCTTCTGGGCGACATTATCTTGGGCGAGGAGGGGGACGAGCCCATAGAATCCGTGATTGCCGGGTTATTGACAAAAAAGGGGATGACCATGGGTACGGCCGAGAGCTGTACCGGAGGTAAAATAGCCCAACAGATAACGGGCATGCCTGGTGCATCGGCTTATTTTAAGGGGAGTATTGTGAGTTATGCCACCGAGACAAAAATTGAGGTGCTCAAAGTGTCCAAGACCACTATTGACCGGTTTTCCGTGGTAAGTGCGGAAGTTGCCGTTGAAATGGCCGTTAATTTGCGAAAATTGTTAAAGACCGATTTTGCCATAGCCACTACCGGGAATGCAGGTCCAACAAAGGGAGAATCGGATGCGGAGGTAGGTACCGTGTTTATAGCGGTGGTTTCCCCTAAAGCCGTAGTGGTAGAGAAATATAATATGGGGAGCCAACGCGAAAGAATCGTGCAAAAGACTGTAAATAAGTCTTTTGAAATGTTGCAAAAAGAAATTTTAAAATTCTGACAAAGAATTTTGTCCGTCCCATAAAATTAATTTAAATTTGCACCCTGTTTATAACAAAATAAAAGTAGAGAGATGTCAAAAGTTTGTGATGTTACTGGAAAGAGAGCCATGTTCGGGAACAATGTGTCCTTCTCGATTAATAAAACCAGAAGAAGATTTGATGTAAATCTTTCTAAAAAACGTTTCTATATTCCGGAAGAAGATCGTTGGGTAACCTTAAAGGTTTCCGCCAAGGCATTAAAGAGCATTAATAAAAAAGGAATTTCCGTTGTTTTAAAGGAAGCAAAGGAAAAAGGATTGATTAAATAATCCTGAAATACTAAGACAATAATGGCAAAGAAAGGTAACAGAATTCAGGTTATTTTGGAGTGTACGGAGCATAAGGAATCTGGAATGCCCGGTACTTCAAGGTACATAACCACCAAGAACAAAAAGAACACTCCGGATAGGATGGAAATTAAGAAATTCAATCCCATTCTAAAGAGAATGACAGTTCATAAAGAAATTAAATAATACGTCATGGCAAAGAAAACGGTAGCGAGTTTACAAACAAGTTCAAAAAGATTGACCAAGGCCATTAAAATGGTAAAGTCTCCCAAAACCGGAGCTTACACTTTTCAGGAGTCTGTTATGAGTCCTGAAATGGTAAATGACTGGTTGAAAAAAAAATAATGACCTAAATTTATTGGTTGTAAAGCTACTTTCATCAGAAAGTAGCTTTTTTATTTTTATATCTTTGATGAAAAGGAACATGCCAAGCATATGAGTTTATTTAAAAAAATATTTTCAACACAAAAAAAGGAATCCCTGGACAAGGGTCTGGAAAAGACCAAGACCAATTTTTTATCCAAACTTAGTAAGGCGGTAGTTGGAAAATCCAAGGTAGATGATGATGTTTTGGATAATTTGGAGGAAGTATTGGTTTCCTCCGATGTGGGCGTGAACACCACCTTAAAAATTATAGACCGCATAGAGGCACGTGTATCCAAGGATAAATATTTGGGGGTAGACGAGTTGAATGTTATATTGAGGGAGGAGATAGCAGGATTGCTATCCGAAACCAATTCCGGAGTTGAAACGGAGTTCACGGTGCCTTTGGCAAGAAAACCTTATGTTATTATGGTGGTCGGGGTGAACGGTGTAGGTAAAACAACTACCATTGGTAAATTGGCATACCAATTTAAAAAGCAGGGTCTTAAGGTGGTGCTGGGAGCGGCGGATACCTTTAGGGCGGCTGCCATAGACCAACTTCAGGTATGGGCAGATCGGGTAGATGTGCCTATTATTAAACAGAATATGGGGAGTGATCCCGCTTCAGTGGCCTTTGATACCCTTAGTTCTGCCCTTAAACAGAATGCGGATGTAGTAATTATAGATACTGCCGGCCGACTGCACAACAAGGTTAATCTGATGAATGAACTGACCAAAGTGAAGCGCGTCATGCATAAGGTAGTGGAAGGAACTCCGGATGAAGTGCTATTGGTTTTGGACGGTTCTACGGGCCAAAATGCCTTTGAGCAGGCAAAACAGTTTACAAAGGCTACGGAAGTAACCTCCTTGGCAGTCACCAAATTGGACGGTACCGCCAAGGGTGGCGTGGTTATCGGTATTTCGGATCAATTTCAGATCCCTGTAAAGTACATTGGAGTTGGGGAAGGAATGGACGATTTGCAAGTCTTTAACAAGATCGAATTTGTGGATTCATTTTTCAGTACAAAAGAATGAGGGTAATCCGACGATTATTTAAGGCCGTATTCCTTTTACTACTCTTATTGTTGGCGGTCTATTTCTTTGGTCCCAAGGTAGATAAACCCCTTTTAACGATGAAACTGCCAGATGTGGAAAGCAATTTGGTAGCACTTCAAAATGGGATTAACGAACGGGAAAGGTTAAATACCAAAATTAAGGCCAATAACGAGTCGCAAATTATTTGGTACGATTCCATCCCCAATAAAACCGAATACGCCATACTTTATCTTCACGGTTGGTCCGCCAGCCGGGAGGAAGGTGCTCCCTTGCACCGGGAATTGGGGCAAAGGTATGGCGCCAATGTTTACCTGCCCCGCTTGAAAGGACATGGTGTTCAGGAGGAACAGGCCATGCTTCACTTAACGGCAACGGACTATTTTGAATCAGCAAAGGAGGCCCTGGCGATAGCAAAACAAATAGGAAAAAAAGTTATTGTAATGGGTACTTCCACAGGAGGTACCCTGGCGCTTTATTTGGCCCAAGGGGATAAGGATATTGCCGCCCTTCTTTTGTATTCCCCAAATGTAAAAATCTACGATCCCACTGCGATACTGTTATCGGGACCATGGGGTCTGAAGATAGCCAAAACCGTTATGGATAGCGATTTTTATGAATCTGAGGCAGATTCTTTAAAACGCAGTTATTGGACAACAAGGTATAGGGTAGAGGCCTTGACACAATTACAGGCGTTGTTGGACGTAACAATGAGACCGGAAGTCTTTCAGCGTATCCATCAACCTACCTTTTTGGGATATTACTATAAGAACGAAGAAGAACAGGATAAGGTGGTTTCGGTTCCCGCCCTGTTGGAAATGTACGATGAACTGGGGGTTGAGAGCTACTTAAAACGTAAGGTTGCGTTTCCGGAGGTAGGTAACCATGTAATGACCTCCTATATTACTTCAAAGGATTTGGAATCTGTAAGGAAGGAAACCATTGGGTTTTTGGAAGAGGTGTTGCAGCTTCAACCGGTGGATTAAGACCTGTTGATACGATCAAAAAAGATAGGTTTTTCGGGATTGGTTGCTATACACCTTGGTAGTCCACAGTGATATTCGTTTTTTTTTTTTTTGCCTACCGCCTACCGCCTACCGCCTACTGCCTACCGGCAAATGCAGGTATGTAATTTCATGCAATAGTTTATTCGATCACCTCGTTTATTTTTTCCCACAGATCATTGTCAAAGGTAGTTGGTCCCAATTCATCTTCATTGGCGGAATCGCCCATTCGTATTATTACCAATCCCTTACTGGGCACTACATATAGTTTTTGGTCAAAGGCACCCAGTCCGGCTATTAGGTCGTCCGGAGCATTGGGAATCAGTTTTCCCGGAAACAGTGCTTCGGAACCGGGGATTCTAAAACTACTTTTTCCATTCAACCACCAGAGATAGCCATAGGATTTGTTCAGTTCTTGGGAAGTGGCGGTCATGTCTATAAAATAGTCGGGGTCGTCCAGAATAGGGGTGTCTTCCCATATACCTTTGTTGAGGTTCAACAGTCCAAACCGGGCCATGCTTCGGGCATTGCTAAAATAAAGATTAAGGTATCCCGTCCTTATCCAGGATCCCTGCATCCCAATTTTATCGCGGACCTTTTCATTGAAGTACTCCTTATAATCTTGGCCAACGGCACCGCTTATAATATTATCCAATAGGGTATAGGCCGCATTGTGGTAATACCAAAAGCTGTTGGGGTCATCCTTGTAAATCAAACACTCCACATCCGTACAAAAACTGTTTTCACCCGTAAAATCCAGACCCGTAGTCATGGTAAGATGATTTTTTATGGTTATCCGGGCTTCCTGCTCCGGACTTAGGGAGGACCATCCCGTTCCCATATAGTCAGACGAGGCACTATCCAAGGTTAGAAATCCTTCTTTTTGGGCAATGCCCACAGTAAAGGCGGTCAATGTTTTGGCTGCGGAGTTCCAAGTATGATTTTTGGTGGCGTTAAAACTTCCAAAATATTTTTCCATAACAATTTTCCCATCTTTCAATAGGATAAAGGCTTCCGTTTTATTGGTTTCCAGAAAGTTGTACAGTGGTTGTTCTGCGCTTGAATTCCACTCAAGCTCATCAAAGGATACCGTTTCCCATTCATCGGAATTTACTGGGGGAAAATATAGGTCTTCCTTTGGGGGAATAGGTATTTGCCCATCATTATTATTGGAGCATCCCATTAAGCAGTAGACAACCAACAAACTCGAAATAAAAAAGAGGTTTTTCATCTATTTATAAATTTTTATTATCTCGGTCGGTATGCAAAAAAATAATTTTGTTTATGCTCATTTCATAAGGCTTTATGAATTAGAGTTCAATGGGTTAAAAAGGTTTAACGTTAAAAGAATAAAAAAAGATATATTGGGACTACAATCTTTTTTCAAATTGTACTTTTGCACTTTATTTATAAATATGCGTACTAAATCACTTAAGAAAAATAGGATCAATGTAGTCACCTTGGGCTGTTCCAAGAACGTATACGATTCAGAGGTGTTGATGGGTCAATTGAGGGCCAATAACAAGGAAGTCGTGCATGAGGAGGAAGGGAATGTGGTAGTGATAAACACCTGTGGCTTTATAGCCAATGCCAAGGAAGAGAGTGTGAATACCATTTTGGAATACGTTCAAAAAAAGGAGGCAGGGGAAGTGGACAAGGTATTTGTTACGGGTTGCTTAAGTGAACGTTATAAGCCGGACCTGCAAAAAGAGATCCCCAATGTGGACGAGTATTTCGGGACCAGTGAACTGCCCAATTTGTTAAAGGCCCTGGGAGCCGATTATAAGCATGAACTTATAGGGGAGCGGTTAACGACCACTCCCAAGAATTATGCCTATCTTAAAATTGCAGAGGGATGTGATCGCCCTTGTTCTTTCTGTGCCATCCCCATCATGAGGGGCAGGCACAGGAGTACGCCTATAGAGGACCTGGTCACCGAAGCCAATAAATTGGCGGCCAAAGGGGTCAAGGAATTGATTCTAATTGCTCAAGATCTTACCTATTACGGATTGGATCTTTATAAGAAAAGGAATTTGGCGGAATTACTGAACGAACTGGTGAAGGTGGACGGCATTGAATGGATCCGATTACATTATGCCTTCCCCACCGGATTCCCTATGGATGTCCTTGAGGTAATGAAACGTGAACCTAAGGTTTGCAATTACTTGGATATCCCATTGCAACATATTTCAGATGCCATATTAAAGAGCATGAGAAGGGGGACTACTCAGGCCAAGACAACAAAATTGTTGCAGGACTTTAGGGCCGCGGTCCCAGGAATGACCATAAGGACCACATTGATCGTTGGTTATCCAGGGGAGACGGAAGAGGATTTTCAAATTTTGAAAAGTTGGGTGGAAGAAATGCGATTTGAACGATTGGGCTGTTTTACCTATAGTCACGAAGAAAATACCCACGCCTATAGTTTGGAAGACGATGTGCCCGAGGAAGTGAAACAACATAGGGCTTCGGAGATTATGGAGCTTCAGTCCCAGATTTCATGGGAATTGAACCAGGAAAAAGTGGGCAAAACCTTGCGTTGTATCGTAGACCGCAAGGAAGGTAAGTATTTTGTGGGCCGCTCCGAGTTTGATTCTCCCGATGTGGATAACGAAGTCTTGGTGGATGCGGCAAAGCACTATCTGAAAGTAGGGGAGTTTGTTGATCTTCATATTTTTGAAGCTGCGGATTTTGACCTTTACGGGGAGCCAATCCATAGTTGATCCTTTAATCTTTATAATTTCCGATCATACCTCTCCTTGGGGGAGGTCGGAATTGCGAAAAAGCAATTCCGGGTGGGGCAAAATACAAA
>CBFGWQ010000162.1:0-8670 GCA_965652575.1 uncultured Arenibacter sp.
ATATTTTTAGTGGTGTTTTTCATCTGTTAATATTTATTGCCCGCCTGTTCGGCAGACAGGTTTTTTAATCAATGGAATTCCCCGGGGCTCTGCCCGCCCGTTTTCGGTCGTACGGGCCTCGGGTGTAGTGTTATAGGTGGTTACGATGTACGGTATTGGATTATGTTGTCTTGTATCTTGGTTCTTGTAGTGCAGCGGTCTTGCTTCCAATACCTCGTGCGCTCATTTCATTGGATGCTTTTTGTATATCGGTTTCTACCCATATTAAAGACCCCGATTTTGACCCCAAGTCCGGCAGAGAATCCATTGATGCTATTTACGTCATAAACGTCTGAATTGAACCCTACGTTACTGGAAATCCTATATTTTATTCCCGCCTCCAACTGCAGGTACCTAGAAACATTAAAAAGTGCATTAATCCCTGGTTCCACAATGAAGAAGGCTTTGGCATTCTCTTTAAATCGTTCTTCGTCGAAATCGTCCTCTCTGTAATTATCATCAATGTACCCCATTCCTCCCGCACCTATAAGCAAGGGGAAGGAAAGGTTTACCCTGTGTTTGCTAAAAAGGATTGGCTCTAAATGCAGTCCGCCATAGCCTCCGATCAGATCTTCCGTGATTGATGAAACGTTGTTTGTCGAATTCTGGTCTGAATAGAAAAAAGTACCAACAAAGCCGACCTCAAATTGTTGGTTGGCCACATACGCTACTTTTAGCCCTACAAAAAATGCGTCTTTATTTTTTATTTCCCCAAAATGTGTAGTAAGGCCTAGATATACACCATGCACTACATTTTTACGATCGTTGAATTCAACATATTCTTCGGAATCTTCTTGGGAATATATAATACTGCCCATGATAAGAAAAATGAAAGCTAAAATGGATGATTTTAAATTCATGTTGTTGGTTTTTAATGATGATATAATAGACAACCCAATTTCAAAAAGGTTGCATTTTCCATAATTTTATAGCTCTTTGAGTAGAACAACACCTTTTTCGCCAGTAATTGAGATAGAACCTTGTTTGTCTTTCCCGTATGAGGCTTTTACCTCTCGGATCCTTTTTCCCTGATCAAGCATATTGGTCTCTATATTTTCGAAGGTTTTTGGAATACGCAACAAGCCTTCCTCCAGGGTAGCACTGAACCTAAAGGAGAAGTCCTGAACATTGAGGACAATTTCCGAAGATTGTTGCTGAATGTTGATTTTGGCATCGGCGCTATGGATGGTCAATACTTTAAATTCTGCAATATTCATTGTCAGATCAATTTTATCATCAACATTGGCCAACTCCACATTGGAGAATTCCAGTTCCCCTTGTATGGTCTCTACTTCTCCAATAGTAATTTCATCTTTGCTGGAGTAGATTTCCAAGGAAGAAATTTCTTCCAGATCTATGGTAGAACCGCTGCTGGTCAGTCTTAAGTCTTTGGATTTGGCCAGGGATAAACCGCCGTTTTTTAAATGGATACTGCCAAAGTTTATATTATTGGCCTTTAACTTGCCATATTTTAAGTCAATATCGGCAACCTTAAGGTTTTTGTTGATCCAAACATCGCCATGTTGCACGTCCATTTTTAATTTACCGGTCCAATCTTCCAAAATTACGTCGCCAAACTTATTATTGATATCCACTACCGCATTGGCCGGTAAATAAATGGAATAATTTATTTGCACATTACTACGGTCGAAGTCGAACGGATTTGCCTTGTTGAAATATTCGGCCAAAAAACCTTTGTTTTTTTCGACTATTTCAGAACTAATGGCTACAAAATCGGTCATTGTTTTAAATTTGGGTTCTATACGATCCAATAGATGTTGTGCATTTTCCCTTTTTTTATGTGTAGTAATAACATCTACCGTAATCGAGATAGTGTTCTTGGCCCACCCATGAATTGTTATGTTCCCATATTTGTTCTCCACTTGGAGTTCTCCTGCATTGCTCATTTCAAAGGTTTCCGATATGGTCTTCGATACTTTTTCCTGGGCCATCGTTAAATGGGCCATAAGGACCAAGGCCATACATAATAGCGAGTTTTTACAAGGTGTATCCATAATCGTCATTTATCATTTTTGAATCATTTATTTGCCTCAATAAGTTTTCTATGAGCTCAATCCTTTTTTTGTAGTTGCCGATAATGGCTTCCAGGACCCTTTCATTGCCAAGGTTTTTTTTCATTTCCAATTTTAAAACCTCGTATTCTTCATCCAATTCGTCCATAAATGATAGAAATTGCTCTTTGTCTTCCTGGGATAGGTCGGGATGGTCTTTCACCAATTGTACCTGATGCCGTACCAGGTTGCTGTAATGCATATCAATATCCATAAGTTCCTGGGATACCACGCTGTTCTGCCCGTTGGACGGATATCTGTCATAAACGGCAATGCCGATGAGGGAGGACAAAAAGAGGACCAATACAATACTGGCAGCCACTCGAAATAGCGGGGACCTCCATAAGGGGACTACCTTTGGCTTGGAATGGGATAGTTCCGATTCTATTTTGGCCCACATTTTGGATCGGTCGGCTTGGTGCTCATCGAACAATGCCTTGTTGTTTCTTATGTGTTTTTCAAAATAATCCATTACATTTCTTTTATAACGTCAAGTAACTTTTTCTTTGCCCTATGGTACTGGGATTTGGAGGTAGATTTTGAGATATCCAATACTTCCCCGATTTCTTCATGGTCGTACCCTTCTATCAAATAGAGATGTATAATTTGTTGGTAGCCCGGTGGAAGCAATTTAATGCCCCTCTTTACCTTTTCTATATCTATCTCCTTTACATTTTCAATGGGTTCCTCGGCAAGATGGTACTCATGGTCAATTATGGGTACCAAAGGAATCCGTTTTAGCTTTAAATGGTTGATACTTTTATTGATTACGATCCTTTTTAGCCAAGAGCCAAAGGTGCTCTCATATCTAAAATTCCCCAAATTTTTAAATGCTTCCACAAAACTGTCCTGAACGGTATCTTCTGCATCTTCCTTATTGCACAACATCCTCATACTAACATTGTACATGGCGTCTACATAATGTTCGTACAATTGGAACTGTGAGTTACGGTCGCCCAACTTGCTCTTTTCAACAAGTTCACGGTGTGTAAAACAGATATTGGTTTTCAACTAAAAAAATGGTTTAACGGTCCAAATAGGGGGCACTTTAAACTAATAGACAAACATTGGTTGAAAAAGTTGCATCTAAAATGAATTTTTTTTTTGCGCACTTTAATCTTTAGATTCCCCGGCCCTTGGATTGGGTTCGCCCGTTCGGACGGGCTTGCCTGTATCGGCAGTTCCGGATGGGACAAAATATAAAATTTCAAGAAACTCTTTAATTCAGTCCCTAGCTCAATTTTGGTAGATGGACCTATCTGTTGAAAGACGATTTTTTTGGGGGAATATGCAACCTTTATTTTTTTCGGATGTCAATAGAGCATAATTATAATATCCAAAATTGAAATCAAAAAGAAACAGCAAACCATCATTAACGGATTTATCAATAGTTAAAGTATGAAATATCTATCAGCAAAATTTTCAAACTCACCGAAAATGTTTACTTGGATATTACATCCGACCGATAAAAAAAACAATAAATATAAACAGATGAAAAATATTTTTCTAATATTTATGTTGTTCACGGCATTAATATCCGCTCAGGACAGGTACACGCTAAGCGGTACCATAACGGACGGGAGCAATGGGGAAACCCTCTTTGGGGCCTCTGTATTTTTGGAGGGGACTACAATAGGGGTTACCACCAATGAATATGGTTTTTACTCCATTACAGCTCCAAAAGGAAATTACAATATTATTATTTCCTATATAGGATTTACAGAATTAAGAAAAGGGGTACAGCTGGATCGTGATCAAAAAATGGATTTTGAAATCTTGGAATTTTCTACCCAACTGGACGAAGTTGTGTTGACAGCCGAGGAGTCGGAACGTGCCATTCTGAGAAAGCCGGAGATGAGCGTTGCCAAATTAAATATTAAAACAGTGAAACAAATGCCGGTGGTATTGGGGGAATTGGATATTATAAAGTCCCTGCAAATGCTTCCGGGGGTTACCAATAATGGGGAGGGTTCCAGTGGCTTTCATGTTAGGGGCGGTGCCGCCGATCAAAATTTGGTACTCTTGGACGAGGCCATTATTTACAATACCTCCCATTTGTTGGGTTTTTTTTCGGTCTTTAATGCAGATGCGATCAAGGATATAAAATTGTACAAAGGGGGTATTCCCGCGCGATTTGGGGGAAGAACATCTTCTGTATTGGACGTACGTCAGAAAGATGGAAATAGCAAAAACTTTGCAATGACCGGGGGAATCGGGATTGTTTCCAGCAGACTGGCCTTGGAAGGCCCTATGTTTAAGGAAAAAGGTTCCTTTTTAATTGCGGGTAGAGGATCATATGCCCATTTGCTGTTGAAAGCGGCAGGGGAAGACAACAGCGCCAATTTTTATGATCTGAACCTAAAGACCAATTACAACCTTAATGGCAGTAACCAGCTCTTTCTTTCGGGTTATTTTGGTAGGGACGCGTTCCAATTTGGGGAAAGTTTTAATAGCAGCTATGGAAACCTGTCGGGAAATTTACGTTGGAACCACATTTTTAACGATAGACTGTTCTCCAATCTATCGTTGATATATAGCAAGTACGATTATGACCTGGGTATAGTAATTGAAGAGTTCGATTGGGTTTCCTCAATAAACAACTACAATATTAAATATGATTTTAAGTATTATACCAGTGAAAATTTTAAATTGGATTTTGGGGCCAGTGGTATTTATTATGATTTTGATCCGGGACAAATTCGGCCTACTTCCGAAACATCGGAAATTAATCCATTATCCCTGGATAGGAAAAAGGCTTTTGAAAGTGCCCTGTATATAAATGCGGAACATAAACTTACCGATAAGTTCACGGTACAGTATGGCCTTCGTTATAGTGCCTTTAGTCGCATGGGGGGACAGGCAATGACAGTGTATGCAGTAGACAGACCGGTGGTATATAACCCCCGGTTGGATATATATGAGAGAGGTACCCCAGTGGGTGAGACCCGTTATGGAAAAAGCGAGACCATTAAAACTTTTGGAAATTTTGAGCCAAGGATCTCCCTTGCCTATCAGTTGAACGATCGGTCTTCTGTAAAGGCGGGGTATTCACGGGCAGCACAGTATATCCATTTATTGTCCAATACCACCTCGGTTACGCCGTTGGATGTATGGACGCCTAGCGGTGAATTTGTAAAACCGCAATTGTCGGATCAGTTTGCCTTGGGCTATTTTAGAAATTTCAACGATAAGATGTATTCCATGGAGGTGGAAGCCTATTATAGGACTACGGATAATAGAATTGATTATATAGACGGATCGGATTTGATAGGGACCAATACTATTGAGACGGAAATTTTGAATGGGGAATCCAGGGCTTATGGGCTGGAATTTTTGGTCAGGAAAAATGAGGGCAGGTTTACCGGATGGTTTGCCTATACCTTGGCAAAATCGGAACAGCGGACCCCGGGAGGAAATGCGGGAGGTTTGGGAATCAATGAAGGTAAGTGGTACAATACAGCCTATGACAGGACACATGATTTTTCCTTGACAGGGGCCTATGAATTAAATGGAAAGTGGTCGTTTGGAACGAATCTGGTATTTCAAACCGGTAGACCGGTCACCTATCCCAATGGCCAGTATACTTATGAAGGCCTGTCCATTGCCAGTTACTCGGACCGCAATTCGGATCGCTTGCCGGCCTATCACAGATTGGATATTTCCGCTACCTATAGACCCAATAGAAAGCCCGGCAACAGATGGAAAGGGGAGTGGGTCCTGGGTTTATATAATGTTTATAACCAAAAAAATGCAGCTTCCATCTCTTTTGGGCAGAATGTGGATACGGGAGCCAATGAAGCCACCAGAACGGCAATTTTCGGCATTGTGCCATCAGTCACCTATAACTTTAAATTTTAATAGAATATGAAGACCATTATAAAGCTTGCAATTATTTCAATATTAATTGCTTCCGGTGCCTGTACCGATGTGATAGATGTAGACGTGCAGACGGCACCCCCAAGATTGACTATCGAAGCCTCATTGGATTGGGAAAAAGGAACTTCGGGGAATGGGCAGACCATTAAGCTAAGTACTTCCACCCCATATTTTGGGAACACTACCGGTTCCGGTGTAACCGGAGCCTCTGTAAAAGTGACCAACAATGGCAATGGGGCAACTTATGAATTTGATGATCAGGGCAATGGGGAATACACCACAACATCATTTGTACCGGTTTTAAACGAAACCTATACCTTGGAAGTTGTTTATAATAATGAAACCTATACGGCCACGGAGAGATTGATTCCTGTAGTGGATATCTCGGATATTAACCAATCGCGAAAAAAAGGTTTTAACGATGAAGATCTTGAAGTTAACGTTATATTTACGGATCCTGGGGAGGAGGAAAATTTTTACCTTTTTAAGTTTAGGAAACGCGGCGATCTATTGCCTTATTTGGAGGATGCGGACGATGAATTTGTAAACGGGAACGAAATTAGCTGGTATTTTGAAAAAGAGGAAGATGAAAGTACCGATAAAATAGAGGCATTTGTTCCCGGCGATATCGTTGATATATCGTTTTATGGCATTTCGGAACAGTATTCCAATTTTATAGGGATACTTATAGAACAATCGGGCGGTACCGGCCTTTTTAGTTCAACTCCCGTCCCCCTTAAGGGAAATTGTATCAATGTTGGTAATCCGGAAAATTATGCCTACGGATACTTTAGGTTAACGGAGATGGTGAAAAGAAGTTACACTTTCCAATAACCAAGATTAATTTGGGACAAGATGATAAAAGCAATAATTTTTGATCTTGATGGAACCCTGGTACATACCGAAATATTAAAAGCGGAATCCTATGCCCGGGCCATTCAGATCTTGACCAAGGGGTCGGTATCACGAAAAATGGTCATGGACAGTTTCGGAAAGTATGTGGGGCTTGCCAGGTCCGGGGTTGTGAACGGACTTTTTGAAGAATATAAAAAACCATTATCCGAACATATGGATGGTCTTCATCCGGAAACCGTAAAAAGGGGAATTATTGCGGAGAGACTGGCCATATACCATGAAATGCTGAACGATAAGGATCTCTTATCCGGTCATTTTTGTAAATACAACCTTGAGCTGTTACACAGGGTCCACGCGGATAATTATCGAACGGTAGTGGCCACCATGTCGCATCGCCCAGAGGCTGAAAAGGTCATCCAGGCCATGGGAATCCGTGAGAAATTGGATGTTGTCCTTACCAGTGGGGATATTGTACAGGGAAAGCCACATCCGGAGATATACCTTAAAGTGAAAGAGTTCCTCAAAATGGAATCCAATGAATGTTTGGTTATTGAAGATTCGGTCCATGGAATTAAGGCCGGACTTGCCGCAGGCATGCACGTCTTTGCCGTGACCAACCACATTACCAGGGATGGGGTACATTCCGCGAATATACTTGCCCCTTCCTTTATAGTGGACCATCCTAAGGAACTTATTGCTATGGTTTACCGTTTTTTAGAGGAAAATAAATAGGGAATCCGTTGCCGGTTTGGTAAGATGGTCAAGGCCTAATGATCTGGCCAACAAGGTTTATGATCGGAGGAAGTTTTTTTGGATTTCTTGGGTGGAATGTAGTTTAAGCTGTTTCCAAACGATGTGCAAACAATGGGGTTTTATCGTTCATTTGTTGCATTTTCTTTATTTTTTTTGTGAATTAAATTGCGCAGTAATTAATGATAATCGTATATTTGCAGCCGCTAAAGATAAAACCTATCGCAATTAGCGAATGGTCGCGTAGCTCAGCTGGATAGAGCATCTGCCTTCTAAGCAGACGGTCACACGTTCGAATCGTGTCGCGATCACATCAATAACCCTCGTATTTACGGGGGTTTTATTGTTTTTATACCCTTTGCACCGTATTTTTCATAACATTTATAAGCTTAAAATGTTGTTTTATTGGGTACTTTTCGGACTATGTTTTCCGAAATTTTTCCGAAATTATGACAACGGCCAAGATAGTACTGGACGAGACCAGGAAGACGAAAAAGGGCTATCCTATAAAGATTGTCCCTATAACGTCAAAAAGAAGCTTATAGCTAATCGTGTCGCGATCACAAAAACACATATCAAAGTGCATTGCCAATTACAATGGTTTAAGACCACATGCCAGCTGTGATTAAATGACTCCCGATCAAGCCCATTCGGTAACGACCAAACTTAAAAAACGATGGAAAAACTATCAAAATTACAACAATCCTAAAATGACTGTAAAGTCATTTTAGGATCAAGAAAAAGAGTTGTATAATTATATCAGGATTTATTTAATAATAAACTGTATAGTTATTTTAGGGCGGGTCACAGTCATCTATGGACCATTTATGGTCCATAGATACTCCATAGATACTCCATAGATACTCCATAGATACTCCATAGATACTCCATAGATACTCCATAGATACTCCATAGATACTCCATAGATACTCCATAGATACTCCATAGATACTCCATAGATACTCCATAGATACTCCATAGATACTCCATAGATAGGCCGTATATGCAAATAGGAAAAAAAACAGGCTGGATCCACCCCTTTTTGGCGCGCTAAAATAGCTCCGTTCCAAGGCACTTT
>CBFGWQ010000163.1:0-8660 GCA_965652575.1 uncultured Arenibacter sp.
TGGTTATTATTGTTTTTTATAGGTTTTCGTGAATCTTCGATTTCGTCTTAAATCAGGTGGTTTCCACATGGAGCAATAGAAGCCGTCCATAGGGCATTTCACCCAAGTGAAAGCGGTCTGGACGGTGTGGCGGTTGTTCGGCTCTTTTAATTGTAAGTTTTACAAAGTTGGCCTTGGCTACTGCCGGCTCCTCCAAACCAAGGTACACGGTACCTTGGTTGTTCGGCCCTGGTCATTTTTTATTCATCAGTTTATCTATTGTTTTTTATTGGTATTCATGAATGCGCTGCATTTGGGCGATGCAAAAAATGAACAGAACACGAATTTGGGATAGAAAATTCTATCTTATTTCAATTCACTCACAACTTTTGATACTGATCCGTTTTTCACCACCTAATTATGGCACTGCCCCAAGTAAATCCACTGCCAAAGGCGGCGAGCACCACTAAATCCCCTTCCTTAATTTTTCCCTGTTCCCAAGCCTCTGTCAGGGCAATAGGTATAGAGGCTGCGGTAGTGTTCCCATAATTCATGATATTATTGAACACCTGGCCATCCTCCAGGCCAAACTTATTTTGAATGTATTGGGATATCCTTAGATTGGCTTGATGTGGCACTAGCATATCTATGTCCCCCGCTTCCAATTTATTGGCTTTTAGCCCTTCTATGATGACCTCACTAAAACGGGCCACGGCATTTTTAAAAACAAACGGACCGTTCATATAGGGCAGATAGGACTCATCATTGGGGTCGTTGTCCTCCAAAATATCCGTTACCCAACGCTTTCCCATCCCTGGTGCTATGAGCGACAATTCCTCGGCATGTTGTCCTTCCGAGTGCAAGTGTGTGGAAAGTACGCCTTTTTTGGAATCTTCCTCCCTACTAAGGATCGCTGCCCCCGCACCATCGCCAAAAATCACTGAAACCCCCCTGCCCCTGGTGGTCATGTCAAGTCCGTGGGAATGTAGTTCGGATCCGATAACCAAGATATTTTTATACATTCCCGTCTTAATATATTGATCTGCAACGGACAATGCATATATAAATCCGGAACATTGGTTGCGGACATCCAGGGCACCTACCGTTTTCATATCCAGATCCCGTTGCACCAAGACTCCCGGACCGGGAAAATAGTAATCGGGGCTCAATGTGGCAAAGACTATAAAGTCTATATCATTTTTATCCAATCCGGAGCGCTCTATGGCAATTTTTGCGGCCTTCACGCCCATGGTGGTAGTGGTATCCCCATCCCCTTTTACAACATGCCGTCTTTCCCTGATACCGGTCCGTTCCTGGATCCAGGCATCATTGGTATCCATTATTTTGGACAAATCATCATTGGTAACCACATTTTCAGGTACATAATAACCCAGACCGCTTATTTTTGAATTGAACATGAGTTGGAAAATTAAATTTTATGGAAGATACTGCTTCCTTCTTCTATTATTAAGTCTAAAATATGGGAAATAAATTTAGTTACGCCCAATTTATATAAAAATATGCGGATATGATGATATAGGTCATGGCCATAAAGGGAATAGCACTATCCCCAATGACATTGGGAACATTTCAAATCCAATAAAGAGTGTCAGTTTGTCACTTCCCCCAATAATGGTATTTTTTTTGACAGTGGTAAGTCGTTAAACCAAAAAAATATAGAAGTATGGCCACAGGCAAGATCAATGTTTCCGTAGAGAACATATTTCCGCTCATAAAAAAATTCCTTTACAGCGACCATGAAATATTTTTACGGGAGCTTATTTCGAACGCAACGGATGCCACCTTAAAATTGAAGCACCTTACCACTATAGGGGAAGCCAAGGTGGAATATGGGAATCCGCTTATTGAGGTAAAGATCGATAAGGAAGGAAAAAAAATACACATCATTGACGAAGGTGTAGGTATGACCGAAGAGGAGGTACAGAAATACATCAATGAAATTGCTTTTTCAGGGGCCGAAGAATTTTTGGACAAATACAAAGATTCCGCCAAAGACTCAGGTATTATCGGTCATTTTGGACTAGGGTTCTATTCTGCGTTCATGGTGGCCTCAAAAGTAGAAATTATCACCAAGAGTTATAAGGACGAGCCTGCGGCGCACTGGACCTGTGATGGATCTCCCAATTTCACCCTAAAAAAGGCAAAGAAAACTAACCGGGGTACGGAAATAGTGCTGCACATTGCAGAAGATTCCACAGAATTTTTGGAAGAAGGCAAAATTGGCACCCTACTTAGAAAGTACAACAAGTTTATGCCAATTCCCATTAAATTCGGGACTACAACGGAAACGCTCCCCAAACCTGAAGGTGCCAAAGAAGAAGATCCTGCACCTACAAAGGAAGTGGACAACATAATCAACAACCCCAATCCTGCTTGGACCAAACAGCCAACAGAATTAACGGATGAGGATTATAAAGGATTTTACAGGGAACTTTATCCTATGCAATTTGAGGAGCCTTTATTCCACATTCATTTGAATGTAGATTATCCTTTTAACCTGACCGGAATCCTGTATTTCCCCAAGTTGACCAATGATCTGAATACCCAAAGGGATAGGATTCAATTATACCAAAATCAAGTTTTTGTAACCGACAATGTGGAAGGGATCGTACCCGAATTTTTGACCATGCTGAGAGGGGTCATAGATTCTCCCGATATTCCATTGAACGTTAGTAGATCTTATTTACAGGCCGATGGGGCGGTTAAAAAAATATCTACCTACATTACCCGTAAAGTTGCCGATAAATTAAGCTCCCTATTCAAAAATAATAGGGAAGATTTTGAAGCAAAATGGAACGATATCAAAATCGTTATTGAATATGGCATGCTTTCCGAGGACAAATTTTTTGAAAAAGCGGATAAATTTGCCTTGTACCCAACCGTAGACGGCAGCTTTTATACTTTTGGGGAACTACAGGAAAAATTAAAGTCCAACCAAACGGACAAGGACGATAAATTAATAATCCTTTATGCCTCCAACAAGGAAGAGCAGCACAGCTATATAGAGGCCGCCAAGGCCAAGGGATTTGAGGTTTTATTGTTGGATTCCCCTATTGTATCGCACTTAATGCAAAAACTGGAAACTTCCAAGGATAAAATTTCCTTTGCCAGAGTGGACGCCGATCACTTGGACAATCTCATCAAAAAAGAGGACACCCAAATCTCCAAGTTGTCCGATGAAGAAAAAGAGACCTTAAAAACCGATATCGAGGCTACCATCAATAATAAAAGCTATACCGTTCAATTGGAGGCCATGGACAGTAGTGCCTCGCCGTTCATTATTACGGAACCGGAGTTTATGCGACGTATGAAAGAAATGCAGCAAACCGGTGGCGGCGGAATGTTCGGTATGGGCAATATGCCGGAAATGTACAATTTGGTGGTGAATACCAACCATGAACTGGTTTCCGAAATCTTGAACACAAAAACGGCCAAAAAGAAAGAGCGACTTATTAACCAATCGCTAGATCTGGCACGTTTGTCCAAAGGTCTGTTGAAGGGAGAGGAACTCACCAAATTTATTAAGAGAAGTTATGAAATGGTGAAATAATCATATTAATATGACAAATATTAAGAAGCTGGATCACCTAGGGAGATCCGGCTTCTTTTATTTATATCTTTACCATAATGGACTATCCCTGGCACCTTTACCTAATGGCATCTATCTATGTATTGGCAGGTACAATGCATTTTATTGTTCCCAAAGTGTACCTAAGAATAATGCCCAGATACCTGCCCCATCATAAGTTATTGGTATCCCTTAGTGGCCTGGCCGAAATCCTTTTGGGCTTGGGACTATGCTTTCCTGCTACTAAAAATAGCGCTGTACTTAGTATCATTTTAATGCTTACCGTATTTCTTTTGGTCCATTTTTATATGCTAAAGGGCCAAAAAGAATCGGCAGGCATCCCAAAATGGATCCTGATCCTTAGAATTCCCCTTCAATTTGTTCTTATGTACTGGGCATATTCCTATATTGGACTTTAATAGGAAGTATTAAAAGCGATCATCAAAATATTTCTTTAAGAATACAATTTGGACATACAGAAACAGGGTAAATGCCAAAATACCGTACATCAAAGTATCCGAAATTAGTATAACGGGCAATCTATCCAAAATATGGGGAAGTTGAAATTGTGGCCATTCAAAATTATAATGCCATATGCCCACTTTACCGGAATCCTGCATTAAAAATGGGAAGAGAATGACACAGAAAAGGCCAAAACCTATAATTCCCCAGGTTTTTCCGGAAATCAACGGCACATATACAATACTACTTTTGCTATTGGCAACCTCGATCCGATTCATTACTTTTGAGGTAAAATCCGACGAAGGTACCTCCAAGGTTTGCTCCCTGACTATTTTACCTGCCAATTTATCAAGTTCCCTTTCCAAGGTTTCATCTTTCATAGCTCTCAATTATTTCAGGTTCCAAATATTTCTTCAAAATCGAAGCCAATTTTTTTCTGCCCCTATAAAGTTTCACTTTTACATTGGTTTCCGTTAAGCCTACAATTTTGGAAATCTCGGCCAACGACCTTTCATCAAAATAGAAAAGGGTCAACAAAAAACCATCCTCACCGGGCAATGCCTCCAAACAATCGTGAATTACCCTACTTTGCTCCTGCACCTCCATATTGTCCAAGGCACTGTCCAAGGTCCTTATTTGGGATGCGGTAAAGCGATCTATCCGTACTAAATGAAAATCCTTTTTATACTTCTTTAATCTATCCAAACAAGTATTATACGCTATCCTATATACCCAAGTGGAAAACTTGGAATCCCCCCTAAACTTATTTAAGGATTGAAAGATCTTCACAAATGAGTCCTGGGCCACTTCTTCGGCTTCCTCCCTATTTTTCAACATCCGTAAGGCCAATAAAAATACCTGATCCTTATAGCGATCCACCAAGAGCGAAAAACTATTGGTATCACCACTTAATATCCGGTCTATTATTTCTTGGTCGTTGTTTATGGACATATGGATATATGACGAACAAATACTGCCTTGGGTTACATTGGCCGTAATAAAATATTCGAAAAAAAATGTAACCATCCCAAAAAATATCTCGTCATAGACTATGAACACATTAAAATTAACCAATTAAAACACAACAAAATGGTAGGACCTGGATTTGTTTTCGTTAGTCTCTTTATTGTAATTTTTGGAATTGTGTACCTCTATTTTTCCACGAGGAACAAAGAACGCTTGGCACTCATAGAAAAAGGTGCCGATGCCAGTATTTTTGTAAGGGGAAAAACCCAGAAAACGGCCCCGGTCTGGAAGATTTTGATTTTAAACCTGGCCTTATTGCTTATGGGAATCGGTTCGGGCATTATTGTAGCCGGTATTTTATCCGAAGTTCTATATGTCAAGAATGAAATAGCTTTCCCCGGTTGTATTTTTCTATTGGCAGGTGCGGCCCTTTTTATTGGTTTTAAACTGACCAAAAACCTGGACAAAGAAATAGATTAGACATCCCATGTTAAATTAAAAAAACCTTCGTATTTGCATACGAAGGTTTTTTATCTTTATCCTATGAAAATCATCTCCACGAATATAGGAAAAGCCACTACCTTCCTCTGGAATGGCAAGGAAGAACAAACAGGGATATATAAATATCCCACGGAGGTCCCCCTTTTTCTGGGTAAAACGGATGTTCTAAAAGATATCGTTATAGATAGGACGCACCATGCAGGAATCAACAAGGCCTGTTATCTTTTTGCATCAGATCACTACCCCTATTGGAGAAGCCTATATCCGGAATTAAACTGGGACTGGGGTATGTTCGGGGAAAACCTTAGCGTGGAAGGGATGGATGAATCCAAAATGAGAATTGGCGACACCTATAAAATTGGAAAGGCTGTGGTTCAGGTGTCACAACCTAGGGAACCGTGTTACAAGCTGGGCGTTCGCTTTGGCAATGCCAAAATATTGAAGGAATTCATAGATTACGGCCATTCAGGAACCTACGTTCGGATCCTGGAGGAGGGCGAGGTGAAAAATGGAGATCAGCTTAGGTTGCTTGAAAAATCCAAAAACACACTTACCGTAAAGGAATGCTTTCAAATTATACTTGCCAAGGAAAAAGATCCCATACTACTCCAAAAAGCCATCAATAACCCTTCGCTGCCCGAATACAAAAGAGAGCGACTTAAGAAATATCTTTAAACTAAAATAGGAACCAAAAATGGCTCCTATTTTTTTGTTTTAGCAATTTCTGGATAAGACTTTACTCGATAATCGAGATTTAAACCTGCCGACAAAGGCAGGTGCTCCGACGCTTGCCTGCCTTTGTCGACAGACAGGCTTGCCCCGAGGTAGTTTACTATTTCACCGATACTGTTTCAAAATACGTATTGGTACCCTCACTAACGGATACGGTATAGTCATCTTTTACAGCGTTTGTAAAGTTGATCATCTTGCCTATCACCAATTCCTTGCCCATTTTTTGGGTATAAACAACCCTGTTATCGCTATCGACAACATTAATTACCACCTCATTTAGTTTTTGGTTTAAGTAATTCACATAAAGAATGCCCTTGCTTTTTCTGAAAAATGGTTTTGCCACTTCATCACGGGCAATAACATTTACCTCCGAATCCTCAACACTTATAGTGAATTCTACAGTTTTGATTGGACTTTCCATCTTTAAATAATAAAGGCCTTCCTCCAATTTGGACAGATCGAATTTTTTAGAGTAATCTTCGTCCTCCTTAATATTCTCTACGAATATTTGGTGCTTGTCGGAATCGGTCAAGGTCAATATAGAAGATTCTGTCTGCTTGTTCAATTTAAGAACCAATCTTTTTGCTTCTTTAACCGTTGTCAAGTACATTCCCGGATCGTTGGCCATTGCCATTGTACCACTAAGTAATAAGGCGACCATTGCTGTTAATTTTAAAACTACTTTCATAACATTTAGGATTTAATATTAATAAATCATTTCTATGGTAAATGTAGTCTGGGAATTCCCTTTTCACTACTCCATAATTCCCCAGTTTCTATTCTATTTTACCATCATTCAATATTAAATAATTGTTAACAGGTTAATTCCAAACACATTTGAGTTAAATTTGTACAGAATTGTCCAAAATGACTGTATTATCTTTACAAGACCTAATGATATTAACATATGATACCTAAACCTACATTTGAGGTCATAGAGCCCGATTTCGGCCATTCATATACCTATCAACAGTTTGATGAGCATAACCCCAATAAAATAGGGGTATGGCACTATCACCCGGAAATTGAACTGGTTTATGTAAATGGGGGTTCCGGAAAGCGGCAAATTGGAAGCCACGTTTCCTATTATACCGACGGCGATCTAATTTTAATTGGATCCAACCTACCGCACTGTGGCTTTACGGATGTGCTTACGGGCAACAAAAGTGAAAGCGTGGTACAAATGAAGCAGGATTTTTTAGGCAACGATTTTTTTAAGATCCCGGAAATGAAAAAAATTCAAAGTCTTTTTCAAATTGCTAGTGGAGGTGTCGCATTCACAGGCAGTACCAAGAAAAAAATTGGCGAAAAAATCGAAATCATGGAATATCAGACAGATTTTCAACGTCTGCTATCCATACTGAACATATTAAATGAACTGGGCAACTCCAAAGAATATCAAGTCTTGAATGCCCAAGGTTTTTCCCTTCAAACCGAGGTAAAGGACAATGACAGGATCAATATTGTCTTCAATTATGTAAAAACAAATTTTAAGGAGGAGATAACCCTTGAAGATATTTCCGATTTGGTGAGTATGACCGTACCCTCGTTCTGCAGGTATTTTAAAAAAATAACAAACAAGACATTTGTACAGTTTGTCAACGAATGCAGATTGGTCCATGCCTCAAAATTATTGGCAGAAAGGCCCATTAGTATCACAGAGGTATGTTTTGAGTGCGGATTTAACAATTTTTCGCATTTCAACAAATCCTTTAAAGCTTTTACGGGTCAAAATCCGTCCGAATACAGAAATGAACTGAAAAGTGTACTTCAATCGTGAGCCTATTACTTTCAAAAAAAATAGAACTGCCATTCCCTGATAGTGATATGGTCTATTATCCCAATTTTATGGAAGCACGGGCAGCAGATCATTCTTTTAAGGTACTAAAAGAAACGACCCCTTGGCAACAGGACAATATTACCGTATTTGGCAAGACACATCCCCAACCCAGGTTGACCGCCCTATTTGGGGACCATAACAGGCCCTATTCGTATTCCAATATTACCATGTACCCCCATACGCTTACTTCCGAATTACTGGAATTGAAAAATAGGCTATATACGGAAACGGGCATACACTTTAACAGTTGTTTGTTAAACCTATATAGAAATGGCAAGGACAGCAATGGCTGGCATGCAGATGACGAGAAGTCCTTGGGTAAAAATCCGGCAATAGCATCCATAAGCCTTGGGCAAGAGCGTTACTTTCACTTAAAACATAAATGGAAAAAGGATTTAAAACATAAATTACTATTGGCACACGGGAGTGTACTTCTTATGAAAGGGGAAACCCAACATTGTTGGTACCACCAAATTCCAAAAACTGCCAAGCCCATAAAGGAACGCATCAATATTACCTTTAGGGTCATTAAACGGTAAGCAATAAGCAATAAGCAATAAGCAATAAGCAATAAGCAATAAGCAATAAGCA
>CBFGWQ010000164.1:0-8631 GCA_965652575.1 uncultured Arenibacter sp.
GGGAGGTATGATCGGAAACCCCGAGGCAGAGCCGTCGGGGAATTATAAAGATTAACGTCCCATGCAAAATCCTTTTTAAGGACTTTAGGAAATAATTGCTATTTTGTAAAACCTTTTAACAAGGGTAAATCTAATCAACACAAAATAATGAAAGAACGTAGACCTATGAATCCGGCCACCACGGGAAGAAGGGATTTTATAAAAAAATCGGGGATAGCGATCATTGGAGGTTCATTGACATATCCTTCCATTTCCTTTGGAGCAACAAACGCCTTTAAAGACTCCCCACTTAAGGTGGGCCTGATCGGTTGTGGCGGACGGGGAACAGGAGCCGCCGCCCAGGCCCTGGAAGCCGACCCCAATGTAGTCCTTTATGCCATGGGCGATGTTTTTCAAGATCGGCTGGAGGAAGCGCATTCCGCACTGTTGAAGATTGCCGGGGACAAAATAAAAGTGGAAAACAAAAACAAATTTATAGGGTTTGATGCCTATTTAAAGGTAATCGAATCTGGAGTAGATGTTGTTTTATTAACTACACCACCCGCGTTTCGGCCCGACCATCTTACGGCAGCGGTAAATGCAGGAAAACACGTTTTCTGTGAAAAACCGGTGGCTGTAGATGCTCCCGGTGTGCACAAAGTGCTGGCCGCAGCAAAAATGGCCAAAGAAAAAAACCTTTCCCTGGTATCCGGTTTCTGCTTTAGATACGACTATCCCAATAGGGCCATATACGGCCGTGTTCTGGACGGAGCTATTGGGGATATCCGTACCGTGACCACTTTCCGTAATGGCGGGGAGGCATGGTACAAGGAACGGCAACCGGACTGGACCGATATGACCTACAATATGCGCAATTGGTATTATTACAATTGGTTGTCCGGCGATTTTGTAGTGGAACAGGCGGTTCACAGTTTGGACATGATGTCTTGGGTAATGGGAGACAAAATGCCCATAAGTGCCACGGGAACCGGGGGAAGACAAGTGAGGACGGATAAAAAGTATGGTAACATATTTGATCATTTTGCTGTGGAGTTCGAATACGAAAACGGGGCGAAAGGGTATCATTTTACCAGGCAACAAAGTGATACTTCGCACAAAAACAGTGTTGAGGTTTTTGGCAGTGAGGGCAGTGCCATAGTACATATTGGCCGTAGATATGAAATAACGGGTAAAAATAAATGGACCTATGAGGGCGAAAGGAACAATATGTTCCAGACAGAGCACGATGAACTTTTTGCTTCCATCAGAAATGGAAACCCGATCAACAATGGCGAATGGATGGCCACCAGTACCATGTTGGCAATATGGGCCCGCATGGTAGGCTATACCGGCCAGACCATTAGCTGGGAACAGGCGTTTAATTCACAAGAAAGCCTTGGTCCCAAAGCAGATGAATATCATTGGGATTTAAAATGGCCCACGCAGCCCGTGGCGGTTCCCGGCAAAACCAAATTTACCTGATATATCCAAGCTACCGACCTTTAAAATAACGCTTTGGCCAATACAATCCATTCGTTCATCACAAACACATATATAGCTATGAAGTTATGTACAACGCTTTGCCTGTTATTTTCCTTGGGAACTAGTTTAAATACCCTGGCCCAAAACAAAACAATAAGTTTCGGTACCGAAACCACCTTGGAACAATTGGCCAATAAAAAAAAGGGGAAATCCATTAACTGGATCAATGTAAATACGGATCCGGAAACTTGGCGAAAGGAAAAGGACATCCTTATCTGTTCGGGCCTTCCCATTGGCGTAATGCGTTCCGAAAAGCAATATGAAAACTTTATCATGTTGGTAGAATGGCGACATATGGAAGCAGGCGGCAATTCAGGGGTATTTGTATGGAGCAATGCCGTACCGGGCGAAAAAGATCGTTTACCGGGAGGTGTGGAGGTGCAAATGCTGGAACTGGATTGGGTAAACCAAAATATACGAGATGGGGTAAAACCTCCTATTGCCTACGTACACGGAGAACTTTTTGGCGTGGGCGGGGTAACCACACTACCGGACAACCCTAGGGGCACTAGAAGTAAATCCGTTGAAAATAGGGCACTTGGCAAGGGACAATGGAACAGTTACAAAGTGGTATGTGTTGATGGCACTATAAAACTCTCGGTAAATGGAAAGTTTGTGAACGGCATTAGTAGGTCGTCCATTAAAAAAGGCTACTTATGCCTGGAGTCCGAAGGGGCAGAAATCCAATTTAAAAATTTTAAAATAATAGAATTACCTCCAGGAGTTACATCGGAGGCACAAACGGCCAAAGAAGTATTTTAACGATTGAAGCGATTTCCGGCCCCTAAAAAGCCTGGATTCTCATTATCTAGGATCATCATATTATTTGGAGCCCATTTTAATCGATGCCATTACCGGAAAGTGATCCGATAATTTTATGTCGAAATTTTTATGGGCCGTAATCTCAAAAGCCCCATCCACCAAAATAAAGTCTATTCTAACGGGATAATATCTAAAATTAAAAGTCCGGCCATACCCTATTCCCTGCTCCGAAAAGGAATCGTTCATATCCCCTTTGATCACCTTATACACATTGGAAAACTGAGTGTTGTTAAAATCGCCACATACAATTTTCCTATAGGAAGTGGCTTCCATATGTTCCCGGACCATCTGCGCCTGTGTCCCCTGTTTCGCAAAGGATCTGCCCAACCTTTTCAACAACCTTCCCTTGGGCTCGTTTGATAATCTACTTACACTGGGTATGATCTTATGCGACTCCAAATGAAGGTTATATATCCTCAAGGTATCTTTGTTCACCACAATATCGGCAAATATGGCATTATTTCCACTATCGGGAAAGTCCAGGGAACCGCTATTGATCATACTGTATTTGGAATAAATAGCTTGAATGGATCTCTTTTCACCGGATTTATGGACAGTAATAAATTTAAAGGGATACATTTTCTTAAGCTGTCTATCCTTAATGCGACTAAACTCTTGAATGCACAATATATCAGGAGCTTCCGAGGAAATAAATTCCATTATACGCCCCTCGGCCGTAGGATCATTTAGCAAATCGTACTTATTGAATCCCCTAACGTTGTAGCTCATAATACCGAGATCCCCTTCCTTTACCTCCTCTTCGGCCAATTTAAACCTGAAAAAGTTTCCCAGACAAAAAAAGCCCAGCACCAATACAAAGGCGGATAGCCATAATTGTCTCTTTCTTTTTAACAACCAGTAGGTCAAAAAAAGTAAATTGAAAAATACCAATAGGGGCACCATAAGGCCCAAAACGGAAAAATAAGCAAAATGTGCCACTGGTATCTGTGGCACAAAACAGGATACAAATAACAGCAATGCAAAGATAGCATTTATGAAGAATAGGAATTTATCAATGAAATTAAAGATCTTCACCTGCTATTCTTTTCCCGCCTTGAATAAAAAATCCTTTTCGGCCTTGGAAAGACTTTCGTAACCGGACTTGCTTATCTTATCCAAAATAGCATCTATTTTACGTTGCCGACTTTCTTTATCATAAGTGTCCGTATCGGTACCGCCTCGGTGTTCTTTTCGGTAAACCGTTTTCAAAGGGGCCCTTCTTTCGCGCCGCTTAAATAAATTGGCAACGGCATCCATAAACTTGGCAAAACCGCTACCAATATCGTTGCCGTTAATGAGTTGGCGCGCATAAAAATAACCCAATGCGGCACCGCCCAAATGGGCCAAACGGCCTCCTACGTTACCTCCTACTGAAATTTGGATAAGATCCAACAAAACTACAAAGACCCCAATATGCCAAAGCTTTACATTAAAAAAAATAACGCGTACCTCCTGATCGGGCAAATAGGAACAAATAAATATAAGTACAGCGGTAACCCCGGCCGAGGCACCTATCAAAGAGGTATTTATACCCAATAGGGCGGGGAAAATATTATAACTTAACAAAAATATCATTCCCCCGAGAATTACCCCCAAAAAGTACACGTTCAGAAATCTCTTGTTATCAAAGAGGTTCAAAAAAATTCTCCCTGCAAAATACAGCATCAACATGTTCCAAAAAATATGGCCCAGACCGGAATGGAAGAAAGAATAGGTAACAATAGACCAGGGTTGGCCAAGAAAATGAAAGAAATCCTTTGGGAGTTCAAACCAACCAATAATGCCATCCCCGGAAAAACCGAACAATATCTTTAGCAGACCACTTAGAATAAATACCGCTATGTTAATGGCTATAAGCCTTTCCGCAATATTTAACCTGCTGTAATAATACCTAATGTTATAATTGCCCATTACCTGTCCCAGCGATTGTTGTTAAACTGATTCTTTTTCCAATACCACATCATGATGAACCCGAACAATGCACCGCCAACATGGGCAAAATGTGCTATTCCGTTCCCAAAAATGGAATAGCCCGTTACTCCCGAGAACAAATCGAGCCCAATGAGTACCGGAATAAAATATTTTGCCTTTACCGGCACTGGAATGAACATTAAAAAGAGTTCGCTGTTGGGATAGGACATACCAAAGGCCACCAAAACACCGTATATGGCGCCGGAAGCACCTACTGCCGGGGTATTAAAGGCACCCAAAAAATTATCTATGGTACTTTTGGGGGCCACATCGTACCAACCAGGGCTGTATTTGCCACTACTAATAATTTCCATTATTTGCTCTTTGGGAATGCCCGAGCCTATCAACGCATCCATTCCCTGATTAAAATAATAGTAATTTACCCCGGTATGGATCATGGCGGCCCCGATCCCTGCGGAGAAATAAAAGAAGAAAAATTTATTTCTTCCCCACATGCCCTCCAGAGGGGAACCAAAGGCCCATAATGCGTACATATTGAACAAAATATGCATAAATCCACCGTGCATAAACATATGCGATACTATCTGCCAAAAGCCAAAATTTTCATTTTTTGGAAACCAAAGGGAAAACCATTGGTACATTTGATCGCCGTATAATTGGGTCGCTACAAAAAACAACACGTTTATAATGATCAAATGCTTTACTGCGTCCGTAATCCTACCCATCTATATAAATTTTTTATCAATATCGTCCTCGGTAATGGTGACGTATATTGGTTTGTTAAAAGGACTTGTCCCGGACTCCTTACAGGCAAACAGATCGTTTACCAGGGCCAGTTGGGAATCGCTGTCCAATATCTCCCCTGTTTTGACCGATAGGGACTTGGCCAATGTTTTTGCCAGGATATCGGTCTGTGAAAAGCCATCGACCACAAAATCCTGTTGATAGTCCGATATCAATTGATCCAAAATAATCCCTACCTCGCTCTCGGGGACGGATAGGGGCACCCCGGTAACCGTTACCTCTTCCTCCCCAATACTGTCAAAAATAAACCCTACCGTGGTCAGGCTTTCCTGAATTTCCTTAATAATAGTACAATCCGATTTGGAAAACGTCAAAGATAGGGGAAATAACAATTGCTGGCTAACCGCTTCCTTTATGGTGATGTTCTTCAAAAACTTTTCATAGAGTACCCGTTGATGGGCCCTACTTTGATCTATGACCACCATCCCCGATTTTATGGTGGCCACAATATATTTTCTCCTTAATTGAAAGGTGGTGGTACCCGTGTCTACGGTCTCCTTTTTATTCTCAAAAATAGATCCTGTAATAATATCGGACTCGAAGCTTACACTGCTAAACCCTGCATTTTTACCTATATCGGATTCCATTCCAACATATAGACCGTCCCAACTTTTTGTGTTCGGTTTATGAAAATGGGGCCGCTGTGCATTTCCTGTCCCCGGGCCTTCCTTAAACGGATTAAAACTGGAATCTACATTGATCTTGGGCAATTCTGCCGATTTATCCTTGTAGTTATAGGGTGTTTCCAGGTTTTGGTCCTGCTCAAAATCCAGGGACGGAATTACGTTGAACTGGCCCAAACTATGTTTTACGGTAGACCTTAAAATAGCGTAAAGCGTATGCTCATCATCAAACTTGATTTCCGTTTTGGTAGGATGTATATTGATATCGATAGACCCCGGGTCCACGGTTAGGTAAAGGAAATATCCCGGATGGCTCTCCTTTTTTATGAGTCCGTCAAAAGCGCCCAATACGGCGTGATGTAGGTACGGGCTTTTTATAAACCTATTGTTTACGAAGAAAAACTGCTCTCCCCTGCTCTTTTTGGCAAATTCCGGCTTGCTTATATATCCACTTATCCGTACTACCTGTGTATCCTCGTTTACCGGAACCAGCTTTTCATTGGTCCTGGCACCAAAAACGTTCACAATACGCTGTCTACTATTGGAAATGGGCAGGTTGAACAATTCACTGCCATTATTGTAAAAATGAAAATTAATGGATGAATGGGCAAGGGCCACCCTATGAAACTCATCCAGGATATGACGAAGTTCCACATTGTTGGATTTAAGGAAATTCCGTCTGGCAGGGATATTAAAAAACAAATTCTTCACCATCATGGATGTCCCCTTCGGCGCCACGGTTACCTCTTGCGAGATTATCTTGCTGCCCTCGATCTTTATGTGCGTTGCCACTTCATCCTCGGCGGTCCTGGTCTGCATTTCCACATGGGCAATGGCAGCAATGGAGGCCAGGGCCTCTCCCCTAAAGCCTTTTGTATTCAATTGGAAAAGATCTTCCGCCTTTTGGATCTTGGACGTTGCGTGGCGCTCAAAACTTAATCTGGCATCGGTAACGCTCATTCCCACACCATCATCGATTACCTGAATAAGTGTTTTTCCACCGTCCTTCACCACCAATTTTATGGTAGTAGCCCCGGCATCAATAGCATTTTCCATAAGCTCCTTTACAACGGAGGCCGGACGTTGAACTACTTCCCCTGCAGCAATCTGGTTGGCGACATGGTCTGGCAAAAGCTTAATAATATCTGCCATTATCGAGTTATAAAGATAGATAGATCAAAATCTATGATGTAGAGAAAAATAAGGATAAGGATGGCAATTATGATAAGGGTCCTGATTTTTTGATTTCGGCTTCCGGATCGTTTTAAATCGTCCATGGCCCTGCCGAACTTGCCTTTAAGCCCGCTACGACCGTCCATAGTTGGCCTGAACTTGTCCAACTTATGTTCTATTTTATACGGACTGCCCTCCCCTTTATCATCATAGTAGCGGGGTGTATAATTAAACTTTTTGTTTTTGCGCAATTTCGAAAACTTTCCCATAATCTTATTGTTTCAAAGTTACTCAAAATCAAAAAACATGCCTTAACTCCCTTGCCAAAAAATGTTAACAATTACAGGAAAGGCAGCTATCCTTCTTCA
Source organism: uncultured Arenibacter sp. (assembly GCA_965652575.1). Classification (GTDB taxonomy): domain Bacteria; phylum Bacteroidota; class Bacteroidia; order Flavobacteriales; family Flavobacteriaceae; genus Arenibacter. The sequence goes on from CBFGWQ010000164.1 coordinate 7,244, forward strand.
AAACCAAAAAGTCTAATTTGGGAAATTTTCAGTAGACCGTACTATCCAAGGCTTGCCATCCTGATGGCCGCTATAGCTGCCTCAGCGCCCTTGTTGCCATGTTTACCACCACTTCTATCTATGGCCTGTTGCATATTATTGTCCGTTAACACACAAAAAATAACAGGAACCTGGGTCCTTATATTTAGATCCATTATGCCCTGGGCGGTAGCACCACAAACAAAATCGAAATGCTTGGTCTCGCCCTGAATTACGCTTCCAATAGCAATTACAGCGTCTACCGGTTTGGTTTCGATCAACTTCTTGGCCCCAAACGGCAGCTCAAAACTACCGGGAACGTTCCATCGAACAATATTTTCCTCCTTGGCACCGCAATCCAAAAGCGCCTCCATGGCCCCCTTGTAAAGTCCTTCCGTAATTGCCCCGTTCCACTCAGAAACAACGATCCCAAACCGAAGATCCTTCGCATTTGGGATTGTTGCCTTATCGTAAACCGATAAATTTTTATTAGCCGTAGCCATACTAATTGTTTTTTGCCTTACCTATAAAGGCATCTATGGTCCTGGCCTCCTCAGAGCTTGGATATTCCTCCTTTATTCTTTGGAAATATGTAAGGGCCTTGTCGTTTTCCTTTAAATCCAAGGCGGTAACACCTGCTTTATACAAAAATTTAGGGGTGGTAAAATCGTTGGCACTGTGGGCAAAGGCCTGTTCGTAGTACCCCAAAGCATCACCGGGTTGGTTCAATTGCAGGAAAGCATCTCCCAATCCCCCTTTGGCCAAGGCTCCCAGAATAAGATCATCAGAGGAAAATCCTTCCAAATATTTAATGGCCTCATCATACTTCTGCATATTCAAAAATGCCATGCCCGCAGAATATTTGGCCAAATTGGCTGCAGGGGTACCATTGTACTCCTCAATAATATCCAAAAACCCATACTTGCCCTCAGCTCCGTTCAGGGCCAGGGTAAATAAAGAATCCTTTTGGGCGGTTGCGGATAATGCCCGGTCAAAATATTGCTGTGGATATAACATCTCATTGGCGGCACTGGCCTCCTTCGGCTTTTCCACAAACTGAAAATAGGCCATATAACCCAATACGGCCACAGCAATCACACCAATGACCCCAAGAATATAGTTTTGATTTTTGGAAACCCATTCTTCCGATCGGGAAGCCCCTTCATCCAGCGAACTAAACACCTCTGCAGTTGTACTTTCCTGCTCATCCAGCAAAATCTCCTCCTCTTTATTTTTTGGTTTAAAACCTCTTTTCTTGTATGTTGCCATTTTTGAATTTTATTAATCGCGCAAAAATAAAGTTTTTATCCAAAACCGAACGGGTATTTATTCGTTATTTTTGGATATTTTATAGTTTCCGGGAGGATTAA
>CBFGWQ010000165.1:0-8626 GCA_965652575.1 uncultured Arenibacter sp.
GGGTAATAAAAAAACCGATGGGATCATCGGTTTAGAGTAGCTAACTCAAATCAAATTATAAGAACGTATCCTAACTATATAGGTTGTGGTAAAATTAAGTTTTATGATTATTGCCAATGTTATTATAATATAGTCATTGAGTTAGTTGAATATTAATTATTATCTTAGTAAACAGCCATATACCCATTATGTGCTGATCTATCAATAACCAATATTTTCATTATGCTGAAAAAAATTTTGTTGGGGCTGGTTGCCGTATTGGTCCTGATCCAGTTTATCCGACCCGAAAAAAATGAATCCGATGATAATACCTATGACATTTCCACTACATATAAGGTCCCGGAGGATGTAAACCATTTGTTGCAGGTGTCCTGCAATGATTGTCATTCCAATAAAACGGAATATCCCTGGTATTCGAATGTACAACCGGTAGCCTGGTTTTTAAACAATCATGTTGTGGACGGTAAAAGACATTTAAATTTTTCCAACTTCACAAGCTTGCCTTTGGCCATTCAATACCATAAATTCGAAGAAATCGTAGAAATGGTGGAAGAAAAAGAAATGCCGCTACCCTCTTATACTTATTTCGGACTTCATCCGGAGGCCGACCTTACCCCTGAACAACAGGGCCGAATTGTAGATTGGTCCAAGGAACAAATGGCGTATTTGAAGGCTACTTATCCCGCGGATAGTTTGGTGAGGAAACCCAGGCCAAAAGCTGCTACCGCTAAATGATGGAGTGAATCAAGCAGTATGGAAGGCAATTATAGGGCAGCATGTGTTGCCAAAGTTTAAAATAATATTTTTCCGAAAAGACCTAGGGTATTCCAATTAGGTTACGTCGTAATTCATATAAGACGTAGCATGATTCCATCACATATAGAAATAGACATACTTAAATTCCTGGATAATACGGCAACTGTCCAACAACTGAGGGAATTGGAAGAATGGTTGGAAGATCCTGTAAACAAAGAGATCTTCAATGATTATGTGCTTATGCACTATGCCATCAATACGGGGCTCAATAAAATGGATGATCGTCCCTTAAAGGACGAATTGGTCCAAAAAATAAAGAGGGGAAAAACCAAATCCCCAAAAAAACTTTCTACTCCCAAAAGGCTTTCCAGAACTTTATTAAAGTGCGCGGCAGTTTTTTTGCTTTTTGTGGGAGCCTATTTTTTATTGGACCATTCCGTTGATTCCGGACAAAAGACTCCAATAAAAGGGAATCAAATAACACTTCAATTGGACAACGGGGAAGTGGAAATCATAAGCGAGGACGATCTGAGAAGTATCCTGGATATGGAAGGAAGCGAGGTGGGCTTCCAAAATGGCAATCAGTTAAATTATAATAAAGGATACCGGTCCGGTAAACTTATTTATAACCAACTAAGTATCCCTAACGGTAAAAAGTTTGACTTGGTATTGTCAGATGGGACCAAAGTATTCCTTAATTCCGGTTCCTCCATTAAATTTCCTGTTCAATTTTTGCCCGGTCAAAACAGGGAAGTTACTTTGACCGGGGAAGCCTATTTTGAGGTAAAAAAGGATAGTATTGATCCATTCATTGTTCATATGGCCGATTTAAAGGTGCGGGTACTGGGTACGGAATTCAATTTGTCCTCCTATCCCGAAGACAATCAGATCACCACTGTTTTGGTCCAAGGATCGGTTGGCCTTTACAATGGGGATGTTTATGCGCCTGCTACCACTACTTATATGAAACCTGGATTTAGGGGAGTTTATGACCATTCCGGGGGCAACATTGCCATAGATGAAGTGGATACCGATCTGTATACCGGCTGGAAGTCCGGAAAACTTGCTTTTAGAGGTGTACAGTTTAAAAATATTGTTAAAAAATTGGAACGCATATATAATGTGAGTATTGTAAATAATAACAAGGAACTGGGGGAACAATATTTTAGTGCCAGTTTCGACAAGGACGACCCAATGGAGCAAATCTTCGCTTCCTTTAGGACCAGCTATAGGTTTACCTATACGATTGAAAACGAAAAAATAACCATAAACTAAAACCCGACCATTATATGAATTAAACGAGACTTACGCAACACATGAGGCTCAAAAAAAACTGGAAGATGCGCGAACATCTTCCAGCAGCAAATTTGAGAGTAAACGAATACCCAACTAAATAATCAATACAAAAATATGAAAATCCTTCTTAAAATTGGGAGTAGGCTTCTATGCCCTCCAGAATTGAGCTTAAAAATGAAATTGACCACCCTTTTGCTGTTCATTGCCTTGTTCAATATAAGAGCAAGTAATTATGCTCAAAACACGCGAATAAGCCTGGACCTTAAAGAGGTCTCTATAGAAAAGGTGCTAAACAGGATCGAATCGGATACAGAGTTTAAGTTCCTTTACAATATAAAGGATGTGGACATTAATAGACGGGTTACAATAAGGGTGGCCAAAGAAAGGGTCAAAAGTATATTACATACGCTTTTTCTCCATACCAACGTATCCTATGAGGTACTGGGCAAACATATTATCCTTAAAATAAACGATGACAGGCAAATTAAAAGTGTCCCTCCTTTAACCGAGGTCCCGGTACAATCCGAAGTACATGGAGTGGTCAAGGACAGCGATGGCATGATTTTAGCCGGCGCCAACGTGGTCATAAAGGGAACGACCAAGGGGGTCGTTACAGACTTTGACGGTTATTTTAGTATTGCCGTTCCCGATACGGAAAGCGTTCTTATATTTTCCTACATAGGGATGGAGACCAAAGAGGTCGTAGTGGGCAATAGGACCAATATTGATGTTGTTATGGACCCTTCTGCCCAAAAAATAGACGAAGTAGTGGTCACCGCTCTAGGAATGAAGCGGGAAAAAAGAGCCTTGGGATATTCTGTGGGGGAAGTGGATAGTGAAAAAATTAACTTGGTACCCCAGGAAAATGCATTGGGAGGATTGTCCAGTAGGGTTTCCGGATTGGATATCCGAAGATCCGGCAATGATCTAAATGCAAGTACTTTTGTTTACATTAGGGGAAGGACCTCATTGGCCGGTAATGACGAACCCCTGGTGGTCGTTGATGGTTCACCGGTAGGCAGTACCAATGTATTGGGAGACATTAGTGCAATGAACATCAAGAGTGTTTCGATACTGAAAGGAGCAAGTGCCGCTGCACTATACGGTTCAAGAGCGGGTAACGGGGTAATCCTGGTGACAACCAAATCCGGTGAAGGCATTAAAAAGGGCATTGGGGTCTCTTTTACTTCTACGGCTACCCTAAATACGCCCTATAAATATTTTGAAACCCAGAACAGATTTACGAATGGGCAAAGAGGTATTTTTGATGAGGCCACATGGCAGCATTGGTATGGTCCTGAGGAAGGCGGCTCGGCGGTACAATGGAACAGCAATGGGGAATCCGTACCCTTAAAATTTTATGACAATAGCCAGAAAGAATACTTTAGGACGGGGCTTACCATAATAAATGATGCCAGTATTAGTGGAAATTATGATAAAGGTAATTTTCGTTTGGCCATATCCCATTTGAAGGGAGAGGGCTATTCGCCGGGTACGGAACTTCAAAAGCTTGGTTTTCGTCTTAGTACGGCCTATAAAATAAGTGACAAGGTAACCGTTTCCACGAATATTGATATTTCCAATCCCAATTCGGATCAATACCCAACCAGATATCTCAGTGGGGACGATCAATATTTTGATTTGTTCAATATTGCACCACATATCAATATCAATGATTTAAAAGGGGATTATTGGGAAACACCCAATGTTGCCCAAAGAAAGGTAACGGAGGGTTATAACAACCCCTGGTTTTCCGCCAATGAACGGATAAATAAATTTGATAAACTAAGTGGATTTGGAAATATTAAGCTGGACTGGGAAATTACGTCCAATTTTAAGGCTATGGCCCGTGTGGCCTACAGTGGCAACACCAACAAGGAGGAAACGCTAAAGCCATGGTCTTTTGAAGGATTTGGTGGGGGCACTACAAAACCTTTCGGGTCCTATAACCTGGATAATAGCAGTACCCGGGAGACCAACGTCGATGTACTGTTTTCCTACGATAAGCAAATAGGGGATTTTCGTATTTCCCCTTCCCTGGGAGGAAATATATTGAACAACGAGATATCTACCTATAACTCCGGAGGGGACAATTTAGTGCTTCCTGGGCTGTTTACCCTTTCCAATGTAACCAGGGGAGGATTGGAATACAGGAACGGGACTTTTAAAAAGGCGGTATACAGTGTTTATGGAATGGCTACATTGAGCTATAAGAGCATGTTTTATCTGGACTTAACGGCGCGTAATGATTGGTCCAGTACCCTTCCCATAGAGAACCGTTCCTACTTTTATCCCTCGGCCTCGGGAAGTGTTCTGGTCTCTGAAATGTTCCGAATGCCAACCTGGTTTTCATTGTTTAAATTGCGTTCCGGATGGGCTCAGGTAGGTAAGGATACCGATCCCTATTTGATCAACCCTACTTTGGAACAAGGATTTTGGGGCAATAATTTTACCTATTCCCTTCCGGGCAGTATGCCGAATACCAAGTTGAAACCGGAGATAGCGACTTCCTATGAAGTAGGTACGGACCTTGGATTTTTCCAGGGGAGATTGGGACTTGAGGCCACCTATTACAAAACCCAGAATAAGAACCAGATTTTAAATGTAAATGTTTCCCCGCTTACGGGGTACACCAGTACCACCATTAATGCAGGGAACGTTGAAAATTACGGGTTTGAATTCGGGTTGAACATGGTACCTGTACGATCGGAGGATCTGGAATGGAACATGAATTTTAATTTCACAAAACAGGAAAGTAAACTTGTTGAATTGGTTGACGGGATTGACCGGGTCGATTTTGGCGGAGGAACTGATGGCGGGGCCTTTACAAGGGTAGGAGGAGTAATTGGGGATATGTATTCTCCCTATATTAAAAAAGTGGAGGAAGGGGAATATAAAGGATGGAACATATTGGATTCCAATGGCAGATGGGAAGTGGACAGGGCCCGGGAAAACCAGATCAAGGTGGGAAATTTCAACAATGATTTCGCCGTGGGCCTAAATACCTCTATTCGATATAAGAACCTTACCCTTTCCGCAAGTTTTGACTGGAGACAGGGCGGTGATTTCTTTTCCGAATCCATGAAAAGAATGGCCCGTTCGGGAAAAATCGAGGACTGGAAGAACGGGGTCAGCTCAAGTACCTTTTCAGGGATCCTGAATGCCCACTCCTATTCGGATAGGGCGGCATTGGCCAATGAAATTAAATCGAATCCTATATATAGGGACAATGATGTCTGGGTAGGAGGACGTAATGAAGCGTTGGGCGGATTTGAATTTAACGGGACTTATAACGGGGCATTCTTTCCCGGCGTAATTGATAATGGCGATGGTACCTATACCGAGAACTTTGGTGATGAAGGCACCATATTATTTGATGCCTATAGAGTGGTGGAATCCAGCGGTAGTTTTTGGAGAACAGGTTATGCCTTTATGTACGACGCATCCTTTGTTAAGTTAAGGGACATTACCATGACCTACACTTTTTCCGAAGATATTGCCAAATTTATATCCGCAGATAACGTGGCCCTATCCGTATATGCAAAAAATATTATGCTCTGGACCAAAGCAGGGATAGGGATTGATCCCGAGTTGGCCTATGATCAAGGATCCCAAGGATTTGAAAAATGGAACGTGGCCCCTTGGACTGCTCCAATAGGGCTTAGATTGAATATTAGTTTCTAAAAATAATTTAAGATGACTGGAATAAATAAAAATATAATTGCAATCCTACTGCCAATGGTGGTACTTTTTGCTACATCCTGCTCCGAATCGTTGGAGGAAATAAATGTTAGCCCAAATACGTTGCCGGATACAGAGATAGATATAAAATTTGTGTTGACCGGTATTTTGTCCCAATCCGCAACCATTACTTCTGAACTTACCATGGGTGGTTCCGAGTTTCCTGCGGCTACCCAATATTTGCAACGGGACTTTACCAGTTTTGACCGGTTTAACTATAACTGGGAGCCTATAGGGTATACTGCTTTTTACGAACCCTTAAAAGATAGTCAGTATATCCATGAACGTGCGGAAGAGGAAAAAACGGGAAATGTAAAGAATTACTACCAGGGGGTTGCCCTTATCTTGAAATCTTATTGGTATGGTTTGTTGACATCCGCTTTTGGGGATTTGCCTTATACCGATGCCCTGCAGGCGGAAAATGGGGGGGACGGGTTCTTTAAGCCCGTATATGATGACCAACAGTCGATTTTTAAGGGAATATTGGGCGATCTTGCCCGGGCAAATTCCCTTTTAAAGGATGTAGGGACCGTACAGGAAGCAATGGATGCAGATCTGGTCTATCAGGGGGATGCCCATAAGTGGCGTAAACTTGCCAATTCCTTGCGACTAAGGTTTTATATGCGTTTATCGGAAAAGGGCGGGAGCGATATAGATCCGGCCATAGAGATCTCGGCTATAGTGGGCAATAGTGCGGAATACCCTATTTTAGAAAATAATAGCGATAATGCATCCATTGCATTTGTTGGTACGGATAGCAATAATAGCTGGTACGGAGGACCCCTAAGAAATAGTAATCGCTCGGAGTTTTATCGCAGAAAACCATCAGCTACCATTGTTGATGATTTGACTGCCTTGGGTGATCCAAGGCTAACACGCTGGGTACGGCCTGTAGATGTTCAAATTTTTGAGGGAACCACAGATGAAATTGTGCAGGAAGATGGCGTGTTAAAGCGATATACCACTGAGGATCTGGTCGCGAGAAATAGTGATGGGAATAAGGAGAATGATGTAAATACCTCCCTTTTTGTTGGATTGCCGGTCGCTTTGACGGATCCGAACCAATTTCACAAATTTGCGGATAACCTCAATGTCAATGAAGTGATCTCAGGCCTGGATGATAGCATCTATCTGGCTGCCGCATCAAATCCCCATGCTTCGTACCTGACCGAAATGTATGCTGAAAATGCCAACCCTATGGTCCGGGCAGTATTGATGAATTCCGCCGAGGTCAAATTTATACTTGCCGAGGCCAGTGTCCGAGGTTGGATATCCAACAGTGCATTGGATTATTATAATAGTGGAATTCAATTGTCTTTGGAACAATATGGCATTTCGGATGGTGATCCATCCGCAGTGTACGATAAAGGCAACAATACCCTTATTCCATATGACCAAGGGGTATATATGGCACAGGTGCAACAGATTTTTAATGATGCGGACAACAAGTTGGAACCCATAATGCACCAAAAATGGATTTCCCAATGGCTTACACCGGAATCGTGGTTCGATTGGCGGAGAACCGGATTTCCGGATTTAAATGCCAATATTATAGCGGGGACAAAAGGACAGGCAACCCCGATCCGGTTTTATTATGATGACCCGTTTAATGAGGGGAATATGTTGAAAGCCATTGGTAAACTACAGCCTGCCGAGAATGATCAGTGGTCCAAAATGTGGCTGTTACAGTAAAAATCAATAAGTAAAATGATAAGGTTTCCGGGCCGGTACGTACGTACCGGCCCGGATTTTTAAAAGGACCATTTTTGGGAAGTATGGCCAATATCCTTTTTGGAGCGCTATATATTTATGGCAATTCGTTATTAGGGCCTGTAGGGAAAATGATTTTCGGTCTTTTATTTGGAGGGGAAGATCATGGTAAAGAGAACTAATGCCAATTTTTTTATTTTGGCTTCCGTTTTTTTTCGGATCAAGCTATAGGCATTTGAAATCTGACCTTCAACCGCTTTAATGGAAATATTTAAATAGGTCGCTATTTCGGAGTTGGTGAGGCCTTCCTGTTTGCTCAACAAAAAAATTTGTCTGCATTTGGGGGGTAGATCTTCCACTTCTTTTTTTATCAACGAAATCTTGTCTTCCACCAATTGATGGTTAGTGTCCTCTATGGCGTAGTTCAAGGCGTCCCTATAAGCTTCATGTATGGCTTTGGAGGATTTTTTCCGTCTGTAGTCATCGATATATTCATTGTAGGCCGATTTGTATAAAAGCCCTTGAAAAGATTCCCTGATATTTATATTTTGCCTTCGTTCCCATAGCCGTAAAAATACGTTTTGAACAATATCCTGGGCTTGGGGGTAATCATTGGTAAAACTATATGCGTAAATCAGGAGCTTTTTGTAATAGTCTTCCACTAGCTGTTGAAACGCCTTCTCTTCTCCTGCGATGAGTTGCTCAACTAAAATTGCATTATTGCGGTCTGCATTGGCCATTGGGGGTTGATTGTCCGGATTCTATAATTTTCGCAAGGAACTAAATAGGTAAGGATTCAAAGTTATTGTATTGTTAATAAATCAATATATATGGGTAAATTTTACTTATATATTAGGTTAATATACTTATTATTTTGAATTTAAAAAAATATTCTAATTACTAAGGATTTTACCAATATTATAATTTCATAATTTATGATAGGCGATGGGGTCGGAAATAGTTACTATGGCCTGCGGGCAATATCATGGGCATTGGTGAAAGTTTTGCGCACGTATACGGGCATATGGTACAAAAGAGGGGCATTAAAAAATACCAATGGGGTTGTGGGGCTTTTTAAGTCAGTAATCTTTATTGAAAAGCCGGTAGCCCGGTAATGTCGGCC
>CBFGWQ010000166.1:0-8587 GCA_965652575.1 uncultured Arenibacter sp.
ACCATACCGATATGATTAAAATAAGTTTTTGCAAAAACGAAGTGGTTACATCTGTTTGTAAATTTTGTAATTGCTTATTTTTTAGATAATTAAAAAAAATAAACAGATGAAGTGTATATTTTTAATAGGTGTTTTGTTTATAAGTGTAACTGGATTTTCGCAATCCAACCTCAATGAGCTTTTTGCTGCGGGGATCAATGATGCGGAAAAATTTTCGGACAGTTATTTTGGTCCGGTGTCCGAGGGTGCCATATACAGTTTGGCCAATGGTTGGTACAACTCGGCCGATTCCAAACCTTTGGGAGGGTTCGAGATTTCCATAATTGGCAATATGACCTCTTTTAAAAATAAGGGGGACAAAAAGACATTTGTCCTAAACACCGCGGAATATGAAAATCTGCAATTTTTGGATGGAAGTACCTCCAAACCGGTTTCCACTGCTTTGGGGGATCTGGAGGGTATAAGGGTATTTGTAGAGGGCGAGGTCGGGCCTATTACGACCCGTGAGGAATTTGAATTACCTACCGGATTGGCTTCGGAAAACATCAACTTCATTCCATCGGCCTTTTTACAGTTAAGTGTGGGTTTGGTGAAAGGGTTGGAGGTCAAGGCCAGGTTTTTGCCCAAAATTGATACGGAAGATGTGGCCTTGGGGCTTTACGGTGCAGGGCTTCAGTACGACTTTTCCAAATTGTTGCCAGCGGACAAAATATTACCTGTAGCCTTATCTGCCGTAGTTGGATATACTCATTTAAACGCTTCTTATGATTTTACGGACAGTAATATTGTGGATGGCAGCGATCAAAAGATAGATGTGGATATGAATGTCATATCAGTACAGGCCGTGGCTTCCACTAAGCTTCCGGTCGTTAATTTTTATGGGGCTATCGGCTATGTTTCAGGAAAATCCACAACAGACGTTTTGGGAACCTATCGCGTACAGTCGGGACCATTTCAGGAAACCTATATAGATCCTTTTTCTTTGACCAAAAAGGCCAGTGGGGTCTCGGGAACCTTAGGGGCCAAGTTGAAACTTGGTTTCTTTAGGCTGCATGCGGATTATTCCCTGGCAGAATTCAACAACCTAACGTTAGGTGTAAATTTTGGATTTAGGTAAAGTCCAACATTTGTATTACTCCCTTATTGCCATTACGTTGCCATCGTGGTCGGCCAAAATAATTCCGTGATCGGACTCGGTCATGAGTACTATGTCCTCCTCCTTGTCTAGACCGGGATAGGAAATAACATAGGTGCTATCCTTATGGACCCATTTAAAATCTGAAATAACCGTTAAATTATTGTTATGGTAGGTATGATATCTGCCCAGATAGGCATCATTAAAAATCCACTCCTGCCTAATGGTCACATCCTGTTTCTGGGTAATGCCCCCTTCGTTCGAAGAGATATGGGACCATATCCCGATAACCGGATCGTTGTTCTCTGTAATTCTGGTGCAATTACTGGCCAGTAGGATGCCAACTATTGCCAAGAATGAAAGCAATTTTTTCATTTTGTAGGATTTTTCTTTAGATTTGGGTACTTACTACTTAACGTACGGTTTTAATTTTCTATTGTATAAATTCGATGTATGGACCAGTATTTTAACTTTTTTCGATAAAAGGGCCTTTTATTGTGTTTGGTTGCAGTTGGCTCGGGTCTGATCGGCAGTTACTTTTTCGAAAGCCGTTATAAAAAGACAAATTCTTCTTCCTGATAAAATTTAGTGGGTTTCTATGGATGGGATGGTATTGTTCTGTTAAAAATCAGTACTTTTGAGCGATAAAATTTAACTTAAAATAACCTTATAATGAAAGTTACCGTTGTTGGAGCAGGTGCTGTTGGCGCAAGTTGTGCAGAGTACATTGCTATTAAGAATTTTGCATCCGAAGTAGTTGTGTTGGATATTAAGGAAGGTTTTGCCGAGGGCAAGGCCATGGATTTAATGCAGACCGCTTCATTAAATGGTTTTGATACCAAAATAACGGGAGTTACAAATGATTATAGCAAAACTGCGGGAAGCGATGTGGCTATTATTACTTCCGGTATTCCACGGAAACCGGGCATGACCCGTGAGGAGCTGATAGGTATAAATGCAGGGATCGTAAAAACGGTTGCTTCCAATTTATTGGAATATTCCCCCAACGTAATTTTGATCGTGGTCAGTAATCCAATGGATACCATGACCTATTTGGTACATAGGACAACCGGTTTGCCGAAGAACAGAATTATAGGAATGGGCGGTGCTTTGGACAGTGCAAGGTTTAAATATAGATTGGCCGAGGCCTTGGATGCCCCAATTTCCGATGTGGACGGTATGGTCATTGGCGGACATAGTGATACCGGTATGGTGCCCTTAACCGCACATGCCACTAGAAATAGTATCAAGGTATCCGAATTTTTATCGGAAGATCGTCTTGCCCAGGTCTCCGAGGAGACCAAAGTGGGAGGGGCCACGCTTACAAAATTATTGGGTACCAGTGCCTGGTATGCACCGGGTGCTGCCGTTTCTTCCATGGTGCAGGCCATTGCCTGCGACCAGAAGAAGATGTTCCCATGTTCCGCATTTCTGGAAGGGGAGTACGGCCTTGATGATATTTGTATCGGGGTACCCGTGCTTTTGGGCAAAAATGGAATCGAAAAAATTGTAAAAATAGATTTGGCCGAGGCCGAAAAGGCAAAAATGCAGGAAAGTGCTGAGGGTGTAAGAAAAACAAATAGCTTATTGACCCTATAGTTTATAGGGGCTAGCAAATATTAAAGGCATCCGCCCTTTATGTTTCCGGGTACTATCGGAGCTGGGCGGATGCCCTTATTTTATAAAACTGATAAATATATTGTTAGTTCCTATGGGAAATAATATATTTGCACGCTATTTAAGAATACCATTTAATAATATATAACCAATGCAAAATAAAGGACTTATAAAGCTTTTCGCTTTTTTGTTTGGGCTAGTCAGTATTTATCAACTATCCTATACATTTATTACCAATAAAGTAGAAAAGGATGCCACTGTCTTTGCTGCCAATAAAATTTCAGAATCCGAAGAGGATTACCTGGCCAAAAGGGAAGCACTGGAAGCAGCTTATTTAGACTCCATAGGAGGTAATTCCATTTTAGGATTCACCAATTATGACGAAGCCAAGAAAAAGGAACTGAATAAGGGTCTGGATTTAAAGGGAGGGATAAATGTTACCCTTCAAATCTCTGTAAAGGATATTTTAAAAGGCCTTGCCAATAATAGTAAGAACCCGGTTTTCAACAAGGCCCTGGCCGATGCCGATGCCGCTTCCAAAAATAGTGACGCTACCTATTTGGACCTTTTCTTTGAATCTTTTGACAAAATAAAGGGAGATACCAAATTGGCCTCTCCGGATATTTTTGCCAATAAAGGGTTGAGCGATGTCATTAACTTTCAAATGACCGATGATCAGGTAAAACCCATAATCAGGACCAAGATAGATGAGTCCATCGTTTCTGCCTTTGAAGTTCTTCGAGAGCGTATAGACGGTTTTGGCGTTACCCAGCCCAATATTCAACGTGAGGGGAATTCTGGCCGGATTTTGGTGGAATTGCCAGGTGCCAGGGATATAGGACGTGCACAGGATTTATTGTCCAGTACGGCCCAATTGGAATTTTGGGAAACTTACAAACAAAGTAACCCCAGTTTAAGTACCTTTTTGCAGGCCGCCAACGAGAAATTAAAGACTTTGGTAGAGGTGGAGCAGCCGGAAGAAGTAGTGAAACCGGAGTCCGAATTGGATTCTTTGTTGTCCGACGTTGCACAGGATTCATTGGATTTTTCCCAGGATGTAAATCCGCTTTTCAGCTTGCTTATCCCGGCAAATCCCAACGGAAATGCCTTGGTCAGTGCAGCTGTTCAGGATACTGCCAAAATTGGGGAATACCTAAGAATGAAGGAAATCCGCAGATTGATTCCAGCGGATATCCAGTTTGTCAAGTTTGTTTGGGAACGCCCTACCGAAGGTTCGGAAGTTGTTGAGTTGTATGCCTTAAAATCGAATAGGGACAATACCCCAAGGATTAGTGGGGACGTTGTTTCCGATGCTTCGGATACCTTTGATCAATATAATAAGCCTGCGGTTACCATGACCATGAATACCAAAGGGGCAAAGGAATGGGAGAAACTGACCGGGGACGCCTTTAACAACCAGACCGGTATCGCTATTGTATTGGACAATAAGGTATATACTGCGCCGGGTGTTTCGTCCGGACCTATATCCGGTGGCCGTTCCGAGATTACAGGTACCTTTACCATTAATGAGACCAAAGATATTGCCAACGTGTTGAGAGCTGGTAAACTGCCTGCTTCCGCCGAAATAATTCAATCGGAAATTGTAGGGCCCTCTTTGGGACAGGAAGCTATCAATAGCGGTTTCTTTTCCTTTATGATCGCCATGGCCATTGTATTGTTATGGATGGTATTTTATTATGGTAAAGCCGGCATCTTTGCCGATATTGCCTTGCTTTTGAACATCCTTTTGATCTTTGGGGTATTGGTTAGTTTAAATGCCGTTCTTACCCTGCCGGGTATAGCGGGTATTGTATTGACCATTGGTATGTCCGTGGATGCGAACGTACTTATTTTTGAACGTATTAAAGAGGAATTGGCGAAGGGCAAGGGGCAGAGCCAAGCTATTGCGGATGGCTTCGGAAATGCACTTTCTTCCATTTTGGATGCCAACATAACTACTGGTTTAACGGCCTTAATATTGTTTGTGTTTGGTTCCGGACCTATTAAAGGTTTTGCCACCACTTTATTGATAGGTATAGTTACTTCCTTGTTTACGGCCATATTCATTACCAGACTTTTGGTGGATTGGTATGTGAGCGGAAAGGGGAGAAAATTGGATTTCTCTACGGCAATGACCAAAAATCTGTTCAAGAATATCAATATCGATTTCTTGGCAAAAAGAAAGATTGCCTATATTGTTTCTTCCATTTTAGTGGCAATAGGCCTATTTTCATTATTGACCCAAGGGCTACAACAGGGTGTCGATTTTATTGGGGGCCGTTCCTATACGGTACGATTTGAGAAAATGGTAAATCCGTCGGAGATCGCTTCGGAACTGAATACCGTTTTTGGTAGCGGTACCAATGTTAAGACCTATGGGGAGGCCAATCAAATAAAAATTACCACGCCTTATAAAGTGGATGTGGAAGGCATAGAGGTAGACAGTGAAATACAGAATAAACTGTATACTACCCTCCAAAAATATCTGCCGGACGGTACAAGTTTTGAGAATTTTACTATCGGAAGTGGGGAAAAATCCATAGGTATCCTTCAGTCGGTAAAGGTAGGTCCTACCATTGCGGATGATATTAAGAAGAATGCCTTCCTGGCCATTATTGGATCTTTGGCGGTAGTCTTCCTTTATATCCTATTTAGGTTCCGCAGATGGCAGTTCTCTTTGGGAGCTGTGGTAGCGGTATTCCATGATATCTTGTTGGTATTGGGGGTATTCTCCATCTTTGGTAAATTAATGCCGTTTAATATGGAGATCGATCAGGCCTTTATTGCAGCCATATTAACGGTTATCGGGTATTCCTTGAACGATACCGTGGTCGTATTTGACCGTATTAGGGAGATCATAGCCGAAAAAGGATGGAAAGCCGGGGAGAATACTAATTTGGCCCTTAACAGTACCCTGAGTAGGACCCTTAATACCTCCATGACCACCTTGGTGGTATTATTGGCCATATTCATATTTGGGGGCGAATCCCTTAGAGGGTTTATGTTTGCCATGATCATAGGAATCATTGTAGGTACCTATTCCTCTTTGTTCATTGCTACTCCTGTAATGTACGATACCTTGAAGAAGAAACTTTAAACAGGTAGGGAAAGAGTAGTATTCACTTACCAATTATAGTTTAAAGGGCCGCTGAATAGCGGCCTTTTTTATATTACTTTTCCACGGGATCCTTCCGGGGATGTTTGTAGTTCATAGATATATTGGGGTTTCAATCCCGGTTCTTTCCTATGGGATACAAAGACAATGGCAGATTTGCTTTCCTTGGCAATTTTATTGACAAGGGATATAAATAGCAAGGCACTTTCGTCATCCAACCCAGCGGTAGGTTCGTCCAATATTAGTAGGGGAGGGTGTTTTATCATGGCCCTGGCGGTCATGACCATACGCTGTTGCCCTGCCGATAGGTCGGCAAAAAGAACGTCCCTTAGGTGCCACATATCCATGATTACCAACCATTCCTTTGCAAGGGCCTTCTGATTTTCGGTAGCCCTTAGATAGAGTCCAACAGAATCGTTCATCCCAGAAATAACCATGTTATGGCAAGAGTGCAGACCCGAAAATTTATCGGTCATTGCCGGGGTATAGTACCCGATCCTTTTTTTGATATCCCATACACTCTCACCGGTCCCCTTGCGTTGGCCAAATAGGTACAGATGCTGTCCGTAGCCTTTATGGTTGTCACCCGTTATCATGGATAATAGCGTAGATTTTCCACTCCCATTTGGCCCTATAAGTTGCCAAAACTCTCCTTTTTTAATGGTCCAGTTAATTTTATCCAGTACTTTTTTGTCCCCATAGGTAACACTTATGTCCTTGCATTCTATTAGAGTGGATCCTTTATAATCCTCAGCTATGATGGGCATGGGAATGCTTCCGGCAAAATAAGTGCTTATGGGCGGACCGTCCCCTTTATTTAATTGGGGCCTACTGGCAAGCGGTCTTATTGTGGATCCTTCCAAAATCATCGTCCGGGTGATAAACGGTAGAATATCCTCTTTTCTACTTATGAGCTGAATAATAAAAGTGTTCTTTGAAATAGCGTCCAGAGTGGTTTTTAAGTCTTTTTGGGCGTTCTTGTCCAAATTGTCGAAGGGATTGTCCAAAACAATAAAATCGGGCCTTAAATGGAAGATATGTTTCAATAGGGCCTTTTTTTGTTCGCCGCTGGACATTGTCTTGAGCAGTTGTTTGGAATTTTTATTGATAATCTGTATCCCATGCCTTTCCTCCTCGTCTATATACTGGTTTAAGGTTATTTTGGAAAATAGGGCCCCATCCAAATTCTTGAGGGCGTCAAATTCTGCCGGGCGGGGTCCTTCCAATATATTTTTTATGAACTGCTCCTTTCGGGAGGTGTTGTTGATAAATACGGCCCAGTGTATACTGTTGCTCATGGTTAATGTTATTTTATACAATTCGAAAGTGAAATATAATCAATCTAAATATTTTCCTACTCATGGGTCGGGCCTGTCTTTTAGGTAGTTACGGATGAGGTAAAAATTTGTGTTGCAAACAATTTCTTGTTTTTTAAGATTTTGGCCTTATTTATTGAACCAATACGTAAATTTTAATGTCAGGGCCCAATTTCTTCCTTCAAGGGGCTCAATAAGGTAGTTGTTGCTGTACACCAAAAATAGGTCGGAGGCCGGTTTATAGCGCCACTGAAACCGAGAATTTAGATTAAAGTTTTTGGATTGTTCATTGTATTGGAACAAAGTGGCGAAGAATAATTTATTGGTAAAGGTAACATCTATTTCCGAGCCGATAAGCCAAAATTCCGTATTGTTCCATGGCGCAGGTAAATGGATGTGGTTATAACTTAAATTACTGCTTAAACTTACAAAAGGTTGAAAACGGTAACCCAGTTCGCTGATGAGGCTCGTTCTATTGCCTTCGGAATAATATCCGCCAAATCGCCCACCAAGGGAATAGGTAAACATACTTTGCGGCTTGGAAATAAAATCGAAGGTATAGGCGTTCCAATGGTGCCTGGTTCCAACATCCAAGGATTCCTTGCCCGATACCGTAGGGTCAAAAGGGGATAATAGTTCCACATATTCATCGGTTACCCCTAGGTTTAATTTGGAACGGTCCCTAAAGTCGAACAGGTATTCAAAAAGGTTGATATTGTCCGTACGCTCCATTTTTTCATTAAAAAAATAACTGGTGCTAAATTTGGGGCCATGGCTCAAAACCGTACTTTTTTTTGGAAAGAACAGATGCCCTATATAAGAGGTTATATTGATATATCCATTTCTGGGAACATATCCAACTTCGGCGGTATAATCGTCTTGGACGGATTCTTCCTGTATGCGCCAATTCCATTTGCGGCTTTTGTATTCCAAATGGGCCGCCTGGGTAAACCCATTGCCGTTTTTGTTGGGAGCGAAGGATTTTAAGAAAAATGCTTTCCCTGTCCATAGGTTATTGGGGGAGGCCAAATTGTATTCCATGCCGACATTTCTGTTGAACTTTGGAAAAATGGTTCTTATGGAATCCGTATCCCGGGGGTAATTTATAGATTCTTTGTTTACGAACATCAGCCCAATGCTGGATCGGGCAAAAACTTTTCTTTGTAAGGAGAGTACGCCAAAATTCTGACTGGGCAGGCCCGTTTCATCAATGCTGGCCGTTTGCATATCCATTAGTCCCAAACGCCATTTTTCATTAAGGTTTCCGCTAACCCTGGCCCCGGCCCTTATGGGTACTCCCAGACCAATTCTTCTGGAGAAGAAGGGGCGTATGGTGGCATATCCAAAATTGGCGAACAGATCCCCGTTCTCTAAAAAGAATTGTCTCTTTTCAGGAAAAAAAAG
>CBFGWQ010000167.1:0-8536 GCA_965652575.1 uncultured Arenibacter sp.
ATTTGTTCCCCCTCCTTGGGAGGGGGTTAGGGGGAGGATTTTATGGCAGGGTAATCACCAACATTGAGAATCTATTTCTTCAAACAAAAACGGATTGCTGGGTTGTAATCCCAATAATAATAAAAAGATAATATTGCCATTGCGCCAAAGGGAATTACTTTCTTATTATTGTAAACTGTTAACCACAATTACTGCCTTTACCTATGAATTTTAGATTTATTTTATTATTTGCAATTATTTTATCCACCCCGGTATTTTCCCAAGATATTTCCCACTTACAATTTAATGGTAATAAGGAATTTAAAGTACTGCAGTTTACGGATACCCATATTAATGTAGAGAGCGGTAAAAATGTGGATGCGTTTACCACCATCAAGAAAATTATGGACATGGAAAAACCGGATTTGGTAGTCTTGACGGGAGATATTGCTACCGATGGCAATCCGGAAAAAACATATAAAGAATTTGAAGCTATTTTTACAGCAGCCAAAATGCCCTGGATCGTCACCCTAGGAAACCATGATTCCCAGGCCGATCTTTCAAGGAAAGAAGTGGCCGACTTCCTTCGGAATTTAAATTACTGTTTAAATAATGACGAAGGGGATACCTATGGCAATTCCAATTTCGTATATCCTGTCCGCAGTGCCGATAACAAGAATGAAGCACTAATATACTTCATGGATTCCAATGCCTATAGTACCTTGAAACCCGAAGTGGGTGGATGGGGCTGGTTTGATAATAGTCAGGTGGGCTGGTATAAGGAAAAAAGTAGGGAATTTACCCAACTGAACAATAATCAGCCCCTGCCGGCCATTGCTTTTTTTCATATTCCGTTGCCCGAGTATTATCAGGCATGGAAGAACAAAAAAGTAAAGGCCATAGGAAAGCGGAAAGAACAGGAATGTAGTCCGGAGATCAATACGGGCATGTTTGCCGCCATGTTGGAAGCCAAGGATGTAATGGGCACCTTTGTGGGCCACGATCACAATAACGATTATATTGGGGTGCATTACAATATGGCCCTGGCCTATGGTAGGGTCACCAAAACAAAAACCTATAACAAAGCTCCCGTAGAAGGGGGCAGAATAATTGTTTTAAAGGAAGGGCAGCGCAGTTTTGACACCTGGATACGGGAGGTAAACGGAAAAAAAGTATATTCATGTTCCTGGCCCAGCTCTTTTGTGGAATAAAGGGGGAGGATTTTATGGCAGGGTAATTTAATCAAAAAACAGATTGCCGCGCTGCGATCATAATGGCCTAACCGATGTCTGGTCCAACTCAGTCGAGACCTCTATTCTTTCTAAACAGATGACCTGCTAATAGTCTCCTTCAATACCCTTTCCGCTTGGACCAGGTGTCTTTGATTGTGGTAGATGACTACCCTAAAGGTATCGCCCAATCTAAGCTTGATCCATTTTGAAATGGAAATACCCGTCTTGGTCTTGGTGAGGTCTACCTCTTTGGATTTGTTCAATAGGTTGGCTATGGCCTGTTGTTGGACTATAAATTTGGAGAGTACCCCCTTGTCCAAGCTACTTCCTTTGGGATCCATGGATTTAAAAGTTTTCATCCTGTTCAGCTTTTCCTTGGGAAGCATCGAGTTGGCAAAATAGTTGCCCAACCAGCCACTTTTGAATATTTTGGAAGGTTTATGTGTGGAAGCTGTTATCCGTTTTTCAATTTCGGGAATATAGTAGTCCCCATATCGGTTTAAATGTTCCAAACATTCCAAAATACTCCAACTATCAGGGGAGGATTTCCAATTCAAGGTTTCCAATGGCAAGGTATTATAACCTTCGGCCTTGTTTTTGTTTTCCTGGGTACGCTCCAATAAATCCTGCAATAATTCCGTAGAAAGCATGTCTTTAAAATTTAGATCAAAAATTGACATTTTTTATTCTTGAAACATTGATCCAAATCAAGATTTTTTGATCCTGGAAAGCGTTTCGGGGGTCATTCGTAAATAGGAGGCAATGTATTTGTGCGGTATTTCCTGAAAGAGCCGGGGAGAACGTTTCAGGACTCTTCTATATCTTTCAGTGGGTGACATGGTCAGAATATCGCGTTCCCGTTCCATCTGCTGTAATACCAATTGCTCCAATAGTAGTTGCCAGGTTTTAATATTTTCCGGAGAGGATTGCATAAACTCCATAAAAGTGGCCTTGTCAATCACTTTTACAGTGGTTTTTTTTAGGGCCTGTATATACAGATCGGAAGGTTTTTCATCCAAAAAGGAATCCAGTGCGGCAATAAAATTATGGGTGTAGCCGAACCTAATGGTGTGTTCCTCATTTTCCTCCACTACGTAAATTCTTAAACTACCCTGTACCACCCAATAGAGATTGGTATCCATACTGTCCTGTACCTTTAAAAATTGGTTCCTGTCCAGTTCCAGAACTTTGGTCCATAATCCTTTATGTTCTAGGCTCTCAACGAGGTTGGTAACTGCCGTCATTGCGCTATGGATTAGGGATTAATGTTCATTACTATTTTCCCCTTATGTTTTCCATCTCCAAAATATTGGATCAATCTCCCTGCATCTTCCAACGGATAAGGACCATCTATTTGGCATCGTATTTTCCGCTGCCCTATCAGGTCACAGATATAATCCAGGCCTATATTCGATTTTAGGGCGAGTATATTTAATCTCTTGGAGCTGAACAGGGGGGCAAGTTTCCCCCACAACAATAATCCAATGAGATTGAATGGTTTGCCGCCAATACTTACATATTGTCCTGAAGGGTTTAAAGCATTTAGATAGGTAAGTGGAGCTTTGTTGGACTTACAATCCAGGATAAGGTCGTACGTTTCCCCCGTTCTGGTGAAATTTACCTTTTTATAGTCCATTACATGGTCATAACCGAGCGATGTCATCATGGCCAATTTTTCTTGGGAATCTACCCCCGTTACTTTACAATTATAAAGTTTGGCCAGTTGTAGGCCAAGGGTCCCCACGCCACCACCACCGCCGTTGATCAGAATTTTTTGACCATTCTGTATTCGGCCTAGATCCCTTAAGGCCTGTAATGCCAGGCAGGAGGCATGTGGAAGGGCAGCGGCTTCTTCAAAACTTAGCGCTTGGGGTTTCGGGATTACCGCCTTTTCGTTGATACTGATATATTCTGCAAAGGTTCCGAAACCATATTCCGAGGTGTCGCCCATTACCTCATCCCCTATCTTAAATTTGTTGGCCTTTGCTCCCAGGGCCACAACAGTACCGGATAATTCCATTCCCAAAAGGCCATGTTTGGGTTTAAAAATCCCGAACATCAATCGGTACAAATAGGGTTTGCCCAAAGTCATGCTCCAGTCGTAGTCGTTCACGGCAGTAGCCTTGATCTTTATCAGCACTTCATTTTCTTTGGGTGAGGGTGTTGGCACTTCGGTTATCCTAACCACCTTTAAAGGCGGGCCATAGGATTTGCATATAATGGTTTTCATCGTCCTAAGTTAATCATTTGACCCTAATTGGCAGTTCATATTCTTTGGTCATATTATAGGGCATTTTCCATATATCACCTTTAAAATTGCCAAAATAGAGTTCGGACTTACTGGACTGGTGCGAATCTCCATCGGCCCAGAAAAAGGAAAACGGCGCTTTGTAATTTACGGGTCTTCGCACGTAGGAATGACTCATGGCACTGTGTTCTGTTATTACTTTGATTTTTTTCCAAGTAGCCCCTTGGTCTTCCGATTGCCATACGGCCAATTCCCCACCAACGCCCCAATTCTGGGCACCTTTTTCCGTAGGCCCTACAATTTTCCAGTCGCCCTCTCCAATAAAGAGACTCCCCATATCATAATTATGGTCGGAAGTGGCCACCACCGTAGTTTGCCATTGGGTGCCGTTCCATTTGGTAATGCACCATTCGTAAGGGGCACTTTTAGGACCGGGTTCATGACCGTTACTTCTTATATACAGGCAGGCCGGATTTCCTTTGGCATCATAGCCCATATCTTTGAGATATATATTTTTTTTCAGGGAGGCGTAATCTACCGTTTTGGCCGGACTGTCCAAATCTTCCACTGGAAGGTTCATTTTTATATC
This sequence comes from uncultured Arenibacter sp., assembly GCA_965652575.1. Lineage (GTDB taxonomy): Bacteria > Bacteroidota > Bacteroidia > Flavobacteriales > Flavobacteriaceae > Arenibacter. Next base: position 4,049 of record CBFGWQ010000167.1, read on the forward strand.
ATTTACGGTAGTCCAGGTGGAGCCGAAGTCGATAGACTGTATATAATAAAGATCGGTTCTTTTATCCACATTGCCATTGGGGTGTCGGTTAAAAAAGGTTCCCAACACCTTGCCATTATAAATATCGCTTACTTGGTAGTGCCCTGATTTTTCCCCTTCCTTTTCAGGAATGGCGGCAAGTAAGGTATCGTCCGTCCAGTTCATTCCATCCTTACTGGTTTCGAAATAGAGCTGGCGTACCCCGGTATATTTTGTAAAAAAATGAAAGAAACCGTAATCGGTATACCGGGGTTGGGGGTAGGTCATTTCCTCTTCCGTAATACGTATAAATTCTTGAATGGAATAGGGCCTCTTGCTTTTGTATTTATAACCTGGTCTAGTAGTGCCCCTTCCGCTGATAAATACCCAAATATATCCAGCATTATCAATTAGGATGGAAGGGTTGTCATGCGGATCGTCTACCCCATTTTTATCATGGACTACGGTGGGTTTGGAAAGCATTTCTGTTTTATGGTCGAACTCCCCGATCATGCATAGCAGATAACGTTGGTCTTCAGAAGGGGTGCCTCCATAGACAAAGAAGGTTTTTTCAACTTCCGGGGCATAAATGGCCAGGGGAATATGTTTTGCGGTATAGGTACCCAAAGCACCGGAGTATTTGTCCCCATATTCGTACTTTTGGTTTAACTCGAACCAAATGCCCTTATAGCCATTCATCTTAGTGTTGGTCAGACTCTGGCCGAGGGTATTTCCAACAAAAGAAATAGCAATAATAAAGGTAAATAAGTTGAGGTTTGTTCGAGTTTTAATACTGGCCATTTTCCTATTTTGTTTTGCTAAAGCATTTTTTATTCCGACTGTACTTTTAAATTCATTTGTCCCATGAAGACCAGACTTCTCAAAAGGGGGTTATCCTATTTTTAAAAATTTAAAATGCTTCTATAGTATATGTAAAGGAGGAAAACGCGTAACGCCCAATAAATCTTTCTCTATAGGATACTTGAAAAAGGGTATGATTTTTTTCGGCATTGGAAATTTTGGAATGGGTTATTTTTTTGATTATTTTTTCATTAAATGACACCACTTTGAATTTGAAGAATAAAATTCTTAATCGTAGTCTAATATAATAATTCTTTGTTTCCAATCATTGATTCTAGGTTCAAAAAACAGATTGCCGCGTTGCGCCTACCTATCCGTGGACAGGCTACCGATGACGAAATCAAAAAAAGGTTCCTTCCCTTGGTCCTGTGCTGAGCGGAGCCGAAGTATAAGGGAAGGTGGAAGAGATTGAAACCAAAGGTTAGTGGGTTTAAATCTAAGGGTTTTTGAAGTGCCAAGTCAGGAGACTTTGCACAGCAGGGTTCCAAAAAGGGACTCTATCGGAGTGACTACAACAGACAGTGGGGGGTACCGTCGTAAGGAAACACTCCCATTCTTTAAAATGGGATATGTTCAATATTGAATAAATAAGGCGCTATAATATAGGGAAAGGGACTTATGCCCTATTTTATCATTCCCAGATTAATGATTTCCTGTGGGGTGAGGTGCCTCCAATGCCCACGTGGCAGATCTTTTTTGGTAAGTCCGGCATAGACTACCCTATCCAACTTTACGACCTCGTATTCCAATTCTTCAAAAATGCGCCGCACAATTCTGTTTCGGGTGCTCTTGATTTCTATTCCTATTTCGCGCTTGGGGGCGTTTTCAATAAAACTGATATCATCTACCCTGACCATGCTATCGTCTATAGTAATGCCTTCCTTGATCTTAAGGAGATCCTCGCTCCTTAAGTTTTTGTTCAGTTCTACATGGTAGATTTTTCGGAGTCCGTTTTTCGGTTTCGTAAGTCGCTTCGTCATTTCCCCGTCATTTGTAAATAATAACAGACCGGTGGTGTTCTTGTCCATTCTTCCCACGGCCGAAAGTTTGGATTTGGAAGCATTGGAAATTAGGGAGGCTACGGTTCTTTTTCCGTATTCATCCTTTGCCGAGGTTACAAAATCTTTAGGTTTGTTCAGTAGTACATATTCCTTTTTCTCCGGATTTAGCAAACGGCCATCAAATTTTACTTCATCGGTAAGTTTTACCTTGTATCCCATTTCGGTAATTGGTTTGCCATTTACGGTAATGTTTCCCGCAGAGATATAAATATCCGCATCCCTGCGCGAACATACGCCCGAGTTGGCTACATAACGATTGAGGCGCATTACATTGGGATCGGAAGGTGGTTTTGCCTCCGTTTTCTTTTTTATAGGTGCGTTGCCCCGTGCATGGCTCTTTTTTCTAAAATTGCCCCCTTGTCTTCCCGATGGTTTCCTGTCTTTATTGGAATCTGACCTACTCATAATGTACTGTAATTTATCGCAAAGGTAGCAAAGGAAATCGTATGTATACGCTATTGTGGCCCTTATTAGTGATTCTTAGAGAATTCTGTTCAAAACCAGATCAACATTGATCAATAAAATACTGAAAACTCCCAGTACGATGATCAATTTTAGAATATTATGCAGCCATACGTAATGTTTTTTGCTATTGGATTTTACCAAAAGCAACAGAAAGCCCAAAAGCAAAAAAATACAGCCTATAAAATAGAGGTACATATAGCCAACATCAAAATATTCGATGAGGAGAAAGGCGGGAAGCAGCGTTAGACCTATCAAAACGGAGATACAGGTCTTGGAAAATTTGGCACCGTACAATATGGGGATGGTCTTGTAGTTCTGTGCCATATCCCCGGCCATGTTTTCCAGGTCTTTTATCATTTCCCGGGCCAAAATGAGTAGGAAAAGAAAAAGGGCATGTACAAAAATTACGGGGTCAAAGTTTTTGTAATATACAAAAACGGCAAAAAACGGAGCAATGGCCAGGGTTGCCGAAACGAAATTGCCCAGAAAAGGAACCTTTTTTAATTTGTGCGAATAGAGCCATATGCCAAAAATATAGGCGGAAAAGAATACAACGGCCTTAAAGGAGACATAACTGGCAAAGAATACCGATAGAAAATTTAATACAAAATAGGTGGTGAGCTTGGTCCGTTGACTGACCAGACGGTCCAGCCAACTCTTTCTAGGTTTGTTGATCAGGTCTTTTTCCGCATCGTAGAAATTGTTGATGATATAGCCAGAGGCTATGACCAGGGCGGAACTGAGTACAATAACGAACAGGTTGCCATCAAAAACAACCTTGCGCAAGGGCAAATGGGGGGCTAAAATATAGATGGAGGCCAGGTACTGTGCCAAAATGACCATAAGGATATTGTATCCCCGGACCACGGAAAACAGGCTCAGAAACTTTAAAAGCAAGAGCTTGTTTTTTCTATTAAGCATAGGGAAGATGGTTAGAAGTTGTATACCACTTCCAGATTATAGTCCTTTAGGGCTTTTTTGGCTTTATTGATGTCTTCGGTAAATCCTAAAATATAGCCTCCGCCACCAGAACCACAGAGTTTTAAATAATAGTCGTTGGTATCTATTCCCTGTTTCCAGAGTTTATGGAATTCCACGGGTATCATGGGCTTAAAATTATCCAGCACCACATGGGACAATTGCTTTAAATTTCCGAACAAAGACTTTACGTTCCCATTAATAAAATCCTCTACACAGGCATCGGTATGCTTAATAAACTGATCTTTTAACATGGCCCGGAACCCTTCGTGTTTCATTTGTTCCATAAATAAATGTACCATGGGCGCAGTTTCGCCGGTACTGCCACTGTCCAATAGGAATACGGCCCCCTTGCCATCCAGATTTTGGGATGGGATGCTGGTAGATTCTATATTGTCTTTGGAATTGATGAGAATGGGCAGGCTCAAATAGCTGTTCAATGGATCCAGACCTGAGGATCTGCCATGGAAAAACGATTCCATTTTTCCAAAAATAGCCTTCAATGTTAACAACTTTTCCCTGGTAAGATTCTCTAAAACGGTAATTTTTTCAATAGCATATTTATCGTAAATGGCCGCCACCAGGGCACCACTGCTACCTACACCATAACCTTGGGGAATGGAACTGTCAAAATACATACCGTCGGCTACATCCTTATTTAGTGCCTCAAGATCAAAAGTCACCAATTTATGGTCTTTTTGCTGCAGTTCTTTTAAGTATTCTGCAAAGGCCCTAAGGCTGGCGTTCGATTTCTTAGCTGTCTCGGAATCCTTATTTTTTGATTTTAGCGCCCCCTTAAAAAAATTATAGGGTATGGAAAGTCCTTTGGAATCCTTGATGATCCCATATTCTCCAAAAAGTAGGATTTTAGAGTAAAATAACGGTCCTTTCATTTCTTTAAGTTAATAATTAATAATTGAAATACTTGCAAAGGCATTAAATTAATAATCCATAATAATAGAATAAATAACGTTGTGTTCCATTATAAATTATTCAATGGAAAATTAAAGCTTTTTTGCGCCATTCCCAATTTGATCGCAAATATACTGTCCGTTTTCACAATATGCAACCAACTCATTATTAATAAATTGGTAAACATCTTCCT
>CBFGWQ010000168.1:0-8439 GCA_965652575.1 uncultured Arenibacter sp.
GACTCGGTATATTTTTTAAAGTTATCTAGAATGGCCTGCCATCCCCCTCTTTGGATTTCCACAGAATTTTCGGTTTCAGGGTCAAAGTTTACCTTTACGGTCGTCCTGTGGTTAAGCTCATAAAACGTAACCTTGGCCCGTCTCCCATCGGGCATGGTATAGCCAATTTGTTTGTTGGGATCCACTTCATCATAAACAGCCTCAAAATCAAAACCAAAACTACCGTCCTTGGCTTCCATTCTCACCGAGTATTTTCCACCCACCCGCAGATCATTGGATGCATATGGGCAGTACCAGTCGTCCGAAGCAAAATTCCATTTCATTATGTGTTCGGGATTGGTGTAATAATACCAAACTTTATTTATTCCTTCTGAAATGGTGGTTTGAACCATTATTTTTCTCTTTTCCATTTTATTTCCATGAATGTAAATCGTGTAGAAAAGCAAACCTTGGAAATACCCCTATGGAGTGCCTTCCTGTATGTACATAATAACTTTACAAGTTATAAAAGGCCATCAAAAACATCTGGCAAGGCCCCTACCTTTACCAATAAAAAATTTCTTGAAACCGACTATCCTCGAGGCAGAGCCGTAGAGGTATTTCGCCGTACCGATAGCTATCGGTATCATTTTGGCCTTAGGGCCAAAACCGAAATTTTGTATTTTGCCCCACCCGGAAACCCCGAGGCAGAGCCGTCGGGGAATTATAAAGATTAAAGTTAGTTATTTGCACTTAATTATTCTAAAATATTGACGGCTATTCCATAAAGCCTTCGGTTATGCATATAATGTGCAGGTACAATTACTTAAACCCGGAATTGGGGCCTTAGTACTTTGACCATGAACTCGTTTAAACTTTTTCAATTGGCTAAAAAATTGCTCTTTTCACCCATTTTTCACCTTTCCTGCCTGGCCGGCAGGTTTTCCTTCCGTAGCGATACTATGCACCTCAAAAAAGTCCTCAACTGGGCAAAAAACACCTAATTTTCACTTCAACCCAAAAAGTTTAAATGAGTTCAATAAGTTTTTCCTAACACCCATAAGTTTTATTGATACACATTTCAAATCCATCGGAAAAAATTATTGTAAATTTAAGGGTGAACTAATCGAAAACTTATTTAAACTATATAAAATGGAGAATAAAGCACATTCAAACCCATCTTCAAACGGAAAAGTATGGGATGTTAACGAATCAAGCCCGCAATGCCCCTTCTTAAATGGCGAATTGCATCAAACAGCCGGTGGAGGTACCAGTAACCGTGAATGGTGGCCAAATCAGTTAAAATTAAATATACTGCGACAAAATTCATCCTTGGTGGACCCCATGGACCCCGATTTCAATTATGCCGAAGAATTTAAAAAGCTGGATCTGGCGGCCGTAAAAAAAGATCTTTATGAACTAATGACCACAAGTCAGGATTGGTGGCCGGCCGATTATGGACATTATGGGCCCTTCTTTATCCGTATGGCCTGGCATAGTGCCGGGACTTACCGTATACAGGACGGTCGCGGAGGTGCCGGTTCGGGATCTCAGCGTTTTGCCCCCTTAAACAGTTGGCCGGACAATGCCAATCTGGACAAGGCCCGTTTGTTGTTATGGCCTATAAAAAAGAAATATGGAAAAAAACTGTCCTGGGCAGATCTATTGATATTGGCCGGGAACTGTGCCCACGAATCCATGGGATTAAAAATGTTCGGTTTTGCCGGAGGACGTGAGGATATATGGGAATCCGAACAAGACGTTTATTGGGGTTCCGAAAAAGAATGGATGGGCAACAAGGAACGTTATTCCGAAAACGGGGAATTGGAAACTCCGTTAGGCGCCGCCCATATGGGATTGATCTATGTAAACCCGGAAGGGCACAATGCCAATCCGGATCCTGTGGAGTCCGCCCATTATATACGTGATACTTTTGGCCGTATGGCGATGAACGATTACGAAACGGTGGCCCTTATTGCCGGAGGACATACCTTTGGCAAGACCCATGGCGCTGCAGACCCCACTAAATATGTGGAAGCGGAGCCTGCTGCTGCAGGTATCGAGGCCCAAGGCCTTGGGTGGAAGAACAACTACGGAACCGGAGCAGGTGCGGACACCATTACCAGTGGTATAGAAGGTGCCTGGACCAATACCCCCACCAAATGGAGCCACACATTTTTCAAAAATCTATTTGGTTACGAATGGGAACTTACCAAAAGTCCGGCCGGAGCGCACCAATGGAAGCCCAAGAACAATGCCGGAGCGGGAACGGTACCCGATGCCCACAATCCGGATATAAAGCATGCGCCATTTATGCTGACCACCGACCTTTCCTTGCGAATGGATCCGGCCTATGAGAAAATATCAAGGCACTTTTTGGAAAATCCCGAAGAATTTGCCGATGCCTATTCACGTGCCTGGTTTAAATTGGTACATCGGGATATGGGACCGGTGTCACGTTACCTTGGCCCGGAAGTCCCACAGGAACAATTAATTTGGCAAGATCCGGTACCTGCCGTAGATCACGAATTGGTCAATGATCAGGATATTGCCGATTTAAAGGCCAGAATTTTGGCAAGCGGGCTTTCCATATCACAGTTGGTCGCAACCGCCTGGGCTTCCGCCTCCACCTTTAGGGGCTCCGACAAGCGAGGGGGTGCCAATGGCGCACGTATTAGACTGGCACCACAAAAAAACTGGAAGGTAAACAACCCCGGACAATTGGCCCAAGTCTTGGATACCTTGGAAACCATCCAAAAAGAGTTCAATACAGCCCAATCCGGCAATAAAAAAGTTTCTTTGGCAGACCTCATTGTTTTGGCTGGGAACTCCGCTATAGAGCGTTCGGCAAAAAATGCCGGGAAGAGCGTAACGCTTCCTTTTTATCCCGGACGTACCGATGCAAGCCAGGAGCAGACCGACGTGGAATCTTTTGAGCCACTTGAGCCACGCGCAGATGGTTTCAGAAATTACCTTAAAGATGCTTACAAAGTTACCGCAGAGGAAATGCTTGTGGACAAGGCTCAATTATTGACCTTGACCGCCCCCGAAATGACAGTTCTCCTTGGTGGAATGCGTGTTCTAGACACTAACTTTGACGGATCCCAACACGGTGTTTTCACCAAACGCCCCGGAGCTTTGACGAACGACTTCTTTCTAAATTTGCTCGATATGGGAACCACCTGGAAAGCCATTTCCGATTCCCAGGACGTTTTTGAAGGACATGACCGCAAGACGGGAGAATTAAAATGGACGGGTACCCGTGCCGATCTTATTTTTGGATCCAATTCCGAGCTAAGGGCCATTGCAGAAGTATATGCCTGTGAAGATTCGGGGGACAAGTTTATCAAGGATTTCGCAAACGCCTGGACCAAAGTGATGAACCTGGATAGGTTTGACCTTGACAACTAAACCAAGTATTTCCAAAACAATGTGGAAATTTATACAGCCCTTAGTGTAATCCATTAAAAAATCCCACCCTGAACTTCAAGGTGGGATTTTTCTTTTGGAAACCTTAAATATAATTAGGAAACCACCCTTCCCATAAACGGATCGCTCTTGGACGCTTCCCCGGTCTCGACCCTCCCTGCATATCTACGCACAAAACCCGGAGATAAAGGGAGCTGCACAGAAAAATCGTACCAACCGTAACTTTTGGCACTACTGACCACGATACGCTCTACAGCACCTTTTTTGACGCGTATTTTTTGTTCAGGATTACCATAGGCATGGTCTACCACCGTAATATCCATATCTCTTTTCTTGGAGGTATTGACAATTTGGATCTCTACATTGCCCGATAATTTTTTTAAAAATCCCCTCTTATTTTGATAACCACACTTTATTTGTAGTTCCGGATCGGACACATTGCCCATAAACTCCCTATAAAAACCGTTAGGCCCATATACCCGCAAATGATATCCTTCATCCCCAAAATGATCCAAGGGCCATTCATAATCCAGACTATGGCCCTTTTCTACAGCAAACGGCCATGTTTGGACAGCTAAAAAGTCCATACTTCCATCTGTCGTTTCCTGTTTATAATTTCCAGGGGCATAAACATTAAATGGTGCCCCCTTGGCCGATTCGCCAAAAAAAGTATCGGCGGCGGTAAATTGGATACGAAACGAGTTTTTGTCCGCAACTACTTGTCCGTCTACATATAACTCGTACGGTAAAGCACAGGAATCCCTAATACCGGGTTCCTGATGCGGCATAAAGGAGGTCTTATATAGATCGTTTTTGGCATTGGCTATATCCTTACTGCTTAACGGTCTATAATCTTTGGGCAATTCCTTGAAGCTGGCATTGTAGACCTCCTGCATAAAATGGTTGCGTTCCAAGGCTTGGGGCATGTTGTAAGGTTCCCCGTTATACGGCCTAAAAGCGGAGGTTAAATTGCCACTGATGGCCCTGCGCCAACTGCTTATATTGGTTTCCTTAACCGATTTTCCTGTTCTTTTCTTTATCAACTCTTCCAGGAACATTAATGTAGAGGTGATGTCGCACACCTCGGAATTGACCCATCCGCCTTTACTCCAAGGCGAGGCTACTACCATTGGCACCCTATACCCCAGTCCAATAGGGCTTTCCCTAGGGTCTTCCGGATCCATACCCTTTTTTGCCCTCTCCTGTTCCAAACTGGTATACTCCTCATAGGTATCCAATCCTTTGGTAAAATTCCCGGTATCCTTAGGGTTAGGGGCTACAAATGGGGGGATATGATCAAAGTACCCATCGTTCTCGTCATAGGTAAGTACAAAAATTGTTTTTTTCCATACCTCGGGATTTTTGGTGAGGATGTCCAGTACTTCAGAGACATACCATGCCCCATACCATGGGGCGCTTGGGTGATCTGAAAATTTCTGGGGCGCTGCCAACCAGGAAACCGTAGGTAATTTACCGTTGTCCACATCTTGCCTAAATTGGTGGAGTATATCGCCTTTGGGCACTTTTATGGAACGCTGAACACCATTATCGGTATAGCTAAACTCCTCTACCTTATGATAATCGGGATCTCCGACATTAGTGGTAAAGGCTTTATTGTGAAGTTCTTTTTGAAATTCCGAAAGCTTTTCAAAGTTATCGGGATTCCACGTCTTAAGAACCTCTTTAATCTGTTCCAATTGCTGTCTTTTCTTCTCCAGTTCTTTTTGACGTTCCACTTTCCTTTCCCCTGCCAGTTTATCCAGCCCCTTTTCCAGATCCTCGATTTCCGAAGGCAATACTTCGAGCCTCTCTTTTATATATTTCTGGAAACCAGAACTATACCGAACATGATACTGAGAGAACCACTCCAGGTTATTATCGGTGAAATTGGCCAATAAGGAGGCATCTTCCACACCGGTGGGCAAACTGATCTCGTTCTGGTACACCCGCCAGGAAATGCCATTTTCCTCCAATCTTTCCGGAAAGGTTTTCCAATCGGCCTCACTGTTATAGCTCACCTCCGAATTTCTAACGCATGGCCTATTGCCCTTTGTATCGAAGGATTTCCCCGTCCAAAAATAATTTCTGTTGGTCGTAGTTCCGGTAAGGGCCGAGCAAAAATGCTGGTCAAACACGGTAAAGGCATCGGCAAGCGCATAATAGAACGGTAGGTCCTCACGGGTATAATGGCCCATGGTAAGTGGCATATTACCGTACTCCTCATCGGCCTTTTTGGCCACAAGCCACTGATCATATTTGCCGTGGTTGCGGGCATCCACCTGATTTTCCCATGAGTGTGGCAAGCTTCCCATCCAAGTGGCCTGCGTATCCTTAATATTTAAACGAAAAGGCACATAGGTTTCCCCATCCATATTACTTTGAAGCCATACGGGTATCTTATTGGGCAATGCAATGGCCCTGGGATCATTATACCCCCTAACCCCCTGCAATGTTCCAAAACAATGATCAAAAGAGCGATTTTCCTGCATCAGAAAAACTACATGCTCGGCGTCATAAAAAGTGGTTCCATTTTCCGGGTCGATCTCCAAGGCGCGTTGAATTGAGGGTGGCAGACTCGCGGTTAGACCCATTCCACCGGCCAACATACCTGCCTTCTTTAAAAAATCCCTTCTGGTATCCATAAGATAATTTTGGTTTAAGAGACTGTCCAAGTCTTATCCTTTGGTTTTATCTATGCGCTGGCTGGCTCCTTCCCTAAAAATGTCTACCAGACATTTCTTATGCTCGGCCCTGTCTTTTCCCGCCATACATCAGCTATTTTTCTGTCCGTAGCTATGGCTATGATCCCGATAGCTATCGGGATCAAAATACCTTCGTCTGACAAAAAAAATACACTATAAAATATTCCAAAAACAAAATTTGGACACTCTCCAAGTTTTATGCAATATAAAAAGAGTAATTAAATATAGCTTTTTAAACGTTTAAATTATTTCCAACAAACCTAAATTAACCACTTTGGATCAATAGCCAAACGCTTTTATGAAAGCATGACATTGGTTGCTGCATATCATGAAGCAAGTCCCCCCTCCAATACCTCCAAAGAAGGATAGCTTCAACCATCTTTCTGTGGCCTGTTTGCGCCAATCCCCAAAGTTATCCTTTTACCTAACTTTCAATGATGACCGTTTCGGCCGAAGCACCAAGACTTAATAAGAGATCGGTTATATTACTTACAAACTTTTTTGGTCCGCACAAATAGAAGTTCTGGCCAAAATCGGCAATATTTTCGATAAGAAATTTACGATCTATCCTATTCCCCCTAAATCCCATTACATTCTCGCGGGTAAATATTTTTATAAAATTACCATTGAGCATAGTTTGCAATTCCTCTTCCATAATAACGTCCTCGGAGGTTTTGTTGGAATAGATCAACTTATTACCATGTAGGTTCTTATGGGTATAAAGATGTCTAAAGATGGAAATAAACGGGGTAATTCCGGCCCCACCTGCTATAAAAACCCCTGGTCCCCTATATTGAATGGCCCCAAATACATCGTGAAGAATCAGTTCCGCCCCGGCATGGGTGCGACCCAACATATTGGTCACCCCTTCATGACCATTATAGATCTTGATCATAAATTCGAGGAAACCATGTTCCCTTATGGAGGTAAATGTAAATGGCCTTAATTTATCCTTCCAATCGGGAAGATTAATGGAAACCTCAGTAGCCTGCCCTGGAATAAAATCATACCCTGCAGGCCTTTCCACCACAAAACGTTTCACATCATGGGTAATATAATGGGCTTCCAAAATCTTGACAATATGTTGCTTTTTTGCTTTCGGCATCATTAAATTTAATTTGAATATGTCAATGTTCCTGTTGTAACATATAATGCACCGCTACAGTTTATTTAAACCCTTCGCGGTACTTGTTTTTATTTCATCTTGGGATGCATTTATTAAGGAAACGAGCCCCTATTTTAAAATATTTTCAATTTCAAGCAGTTCCTCCCCACTAAAATGAATGTTCTTGAGGGCCTCCAAATTATCCAGCAATTGTTCGGTACGGCTCACCCCAACAAGAACCGTAGAAATCCGTTGGTCCTTCAGCAACCAAGCAATGGCCATTTGAGCCAGGCTTTGTCCACGATTTTCGGCCAATCTATTGAGCTGTCCCACCTTATCCAAAATTTCAGGGGTTATCTGTTCTTCCTTCAAATATCGGCCATCCTTGCTTGCCCTACTATCCTCCGGAATACCTTTTAAATATTTCTTTGTCAATACGCCCTGTGCCAATGGAGAAAAAGCAATGGAGCCCATCCCCTCTTCCTTCAATACCTCCAGCAATCCATCTTCCACCCAGCGATCGAACATGTTGTACCTGGGTTGATGGATCAATAAGGGGGTCCCCAAACCCTTCATTATATTAGCGGCCCTAGCTGTTAATTCGGCAGGATACTGTGAAATTCCTGCGTAAAGTGCCTTGCCACTTTGAACCAAATGATGCAAGGCCCCCATTGTCTCTTCCAGCGGGGTATCCGGATCGGGCCTATGGTGGTAGAATATATCCACGTATTCCAGCCCCATTCGCTTTAGACTTTGATCGGCAGAGGCGATCAAATACTTTCTGGACCCAAAGTTTCCATAAGGTCCGGGCCACATATCCCAACCCGCTTTGCTGGAAATAATAAGTTCATCGCGATAAGGCTGAAAATCCCTTTTAAAGATGCGACCAAAATTTTCTTCCGCAGCGCCATAGGGGGGACCGTAGTTATTGGCCAGGTCAAAATGGGTTATTCCATTATCGAAGGCACAGCGCAAAAGATTGCGGCCCATCTCCAGGTTATCGGTATGACCGAAATTATGCCAAAGTCCCAATGAAATCAAGGGCAAAAGAATACCACTGTTTCCACAGCGACGGTATTGCATGGTATCGTAGCGTTTATCGTTGGCCCGATAATGGCCGGGATCAAAGGAGTCGTTTATTTTCATTTTTTCTTCTATTATCCAATACATTTAAACAAACCCCTAAGTTAACAAATCTTTTAAATTTAGGGGGGTCAGGTTTCA
>CBFGWQ010000169.1:0-8324 GCA_965652575.1 uncultured Arenibacter sp.
CTCCATTTTATAGATGAATTGCACCACTTTAATTGCCGCTATTTGAAATTAGAAAGAATCGTCATCACAGGAGGGCCCAGTACAGGAAAGACCTCCATCATAGAAAAAATTGAAAGGGAAGGCTACTATTGTTTTGGTGAGATATCCCGCGAGATTACCCTGGAAGCCAGGCAGCAAGGAATTCCGCAGTTGTTCGTTTCCGATCCCTTATTGTTCAGTGAAAGAATTATCCAGGGCAGGATCGGGCAATTCCAGGCTGCCAACGAAATGGACAGACCCATTGTTTTTTATGATCGCGGTATTCCGGACGTAACGGCCTATATGGATTGTTTTGGACAGGCCTATGGGGATCATTTTATAGAAAGCTGCAAGAATTACAGATATGATCATGTATTTTTACTGCCCCCTTGGAAAGAAATACATGAGTCCGACAATGAACGCTATGAAAATTTTGAAGAAGCGGAGCGTATACATGCCTTTTTGGAAAAGTCCTACGCCAAATACGGCTATAAAATTATAGAGGTTCCCAAGGAAACCGTTGCAGGAAGGGTTACCTTTATACTCAATACGTTAAAAAAGCTATAGTGTATCGGCACCCTAAGCATATTTTGGAAAAATTTTGGGGGTTTCCTGATTTTAAAAATTCCCAGGAAGAGATCATTAACGCGGTATTGGATGGCCGGGATGTTTTGGCGTTGCTCCCTACCGGAGGTGGCAAATCTTTGTGCTATCAGGTGCCCGCTCTGGCCCGTGAAGGAATTTGTATTGTAGTATCCCCCTTGATAGCCCTGATCAGAAACCAGGTGGACACGTTAAAAAAAATGGGCATAAAGGCCATTGCCCTTACCGGGGGCATTCCGTTCGATGAAGTGAACGACCTCCTGGACAATTGCCTATATGGCAAATATAAGTTCCTATACCTATCCCCGGAAAGACTGCAACAGGAATTGGTACAGGAACGTATCCGGCAAATGAACGTTAACCTTGTTGCCATAGACGAAGCCCATTGCATTAGTCAATGGGGCAACGATTTTAGACCTGCCTATCTGGAATGTCATATTTTAAGGGAATTGGCACCGAATGTGCCTGTGATAGCATTGACCGCCACGGCGACCGATATGGTAGTAAGGGATATTTGTGAAAACTTACAATTGGAGCGGCCATTGGTGGTAAAGGATTCCTTTTCAAGGAGCAATATTACCTTTAGGGTCTGCTGGGAAGAGGACAAGAAATTCCGCCTTAAAGAACTATGCGCCCAGACCAATACGAGCAGCATAGTATACGTACGCAGTAGAAAAATGACCCTGGAACTTGCCAACTACCTGTCCCAACAAGGACATACGGCCACTTTTTTTCACGGAGGAATTTCCAAAAAAGATAAGGATATCAGATTGAAGCAGTGGCTGGAAAATAAGGTAAGGATCATGGTGGCCACCAACGCTTTTGGAATGGGAATAGACAAGCCCGATGTTGACCTTGTGGTACATTACCAAATTCCGGACAGTATGGAAAACTACTTTCAGGAGGCCGGAAGGGCCGGAAGGAACGGGAAACCTGCAAATGCCGTATTGATTACGAACCCTACGGATGAGGTCCAGCTGCGCAAGCAGTTTTTGGGGGTCCTGCCAGATGTTGACTTTCTTAAATTATTGTACCGAAAATTGGCCAACTATTTTCAGATTCCCTATGGCGAAGGTAGCGGTGAAACCTTTCAGTTGCCCTTTAATTCTTTTTGTGAGACCTATAGGCTGAATACTACATTAACGTATAACGGTTTAAGGTTATTGGACCAAAACTCGGTGATATCCTTAACGGAGGCCTTCTCCCAAAGAACCACTATACGCGTAATAGCTTCCAAGCATCAAATATTCGATTATCTGGAAAAAAATGGGCCATCGGTAGCTATCGTTCAAACTATTCTCAGAACCTACGGCGGGATTTTCGATTTCGAAACCAAGATCAATACCTTATTGATTGCTAGAAAAGCCAATAAAAACGAAGAGGAGGTAATAGCGGTCCTGAATAAATTGGAAAAAGATGAAATAATTGAATACCATGCCCAGCACAGCGATCTTGAAATTACTTTTTTAGTGCCCAGGGAGGACGAACGAACCATTAATATCTTCGCTAAAAAAATTAAACAGATACAAAAGGTAAAAAGGGACAATATAGAAAGTATGTTGGCCTATATCAAGGATTCCAAGCTTTGTAGGAGTCGGCAAATCCTAAACTACTTTGGTGAAACTACCAAGGAGAACTGTGGAAAATGTGATGTTTGCCTTCAAAAAGTTCCTGTGGACAATAATATTCTAGAAATAATAGAACAGGATATATTACAAATATTGAGGGTACGAAAAGAAAGTTCCAGAGACCTGATAAAATTATTGACCTATAGGGAAAGTAACATTATTTTGGCCTTACAAAGATTGTTGGAAGAGCAACGAATACGTGTGAATTCCATTAACCAATACGAAATTATCGAAAAATGAACAAACCACGAATAGTATTTATGGGTACCCCGGATTTTGCGGTAGCCATTTTGGACAAGCTGGTAAAAAGTAATTGTAATATTGTTGGGGTAATTACGGCACCCGACAAGCCTGCGGGCCGTGGAAGAAAATTGCACGAATCGGCAGTGAAGGTATATGCCATGGAACATGAGCTAAAAATAATGCAGCCCACCAACTTAAAAGATCCCGATTTTATCCGGGAATTGGAAGGATTGTTACCGGAACTTCAGATCGTGGTGGCGTTTAGAATGTTGCCCAAAGCGGTGTGGGACATGCCAAGGTTGGGCACTTTTAACCTTCATGCTTCCCTCCTGCCCCAGTATCGGGGAGCGGCCCCCATTAATTGGGCCATCATAAACGGGGAGAAAGAAACAGGGGCAACCACTTTCTTTATTGATGATAAGATTGATACCGGGGCCATATTACTTCAAAGAAAAACCCCTATCTCCCAGGAGGATACTGCCGGTACGCTGCACGATAGGCTGATGCATTTGGGAGCGGACCTTGTACTGGAAACCGTACATAAATTGGAAAACAAAGAAATAGTAGCCTCCAAACAGCAGCAGGACGGGCCTTTAAAAGAGGCACACAAACTGCACAGGGAAACCTGTGAAATTGATTGGAACCAGGGGATTACCGCCATCTACAATTTTATTAGGGGATTAAGCCCCTACCCCACCGCCTGGACCACCATGCACAATGGGCAGGAAGAGCTGTTCCTAAAGATATATTCGGCCAAATTGGATTTGGAACCGCACCAACTAAAGACAGGGACCATTGTTGCCACCAAAAACGAACTGAAAGTGGCCGCAAAGGATGGTTTCATCAATCTATTGGAAATTCAACTTCCCGGGAAAAGAAAAATGGCTGCCAAAGAGGTGTTGAACGGTTTAAAATTGGCCAAAAACGCCTATGTTCGGTAAACCCCTATATTCATTGGGGGTATGGGAAAACGTAAAAAAAACCCTACTTTATCAACAAACGTTTCAAGTTATCAACAAAAATGCGGATTTCCCCCTATTTTACTTGCGTTAATGGCAAATCCGTATAAATTTGTTGAAGTATTTAATTATAATTAATAACACTTAATTTATCTAAATTATGAACAAAACAGAATTAATCGATGCAATGGCAGCTGATGCTGGCATTACTAAAGCAGCAGCTAAAAAGGCATTGGAATCTTTCTTAGGAAACGTTGAAGGTTCTCTAAAAAAAGGTGGTAGAGTATCTCTAGTAGGTTTCGGATCATGGTCTGTATCCAAAAGAAATGCAAGGGAAGGTAGAAATCCATCAACTGGAAAGACTATCCAAATTGCAGCTAAAAATGTAGTGAAGTTTAAGGCAGGTGCCGATTTGAGCGGTGCAGTAAACTAATCATAATTTTATTATACATTAAAAGCACTTCTCCATCAGGAAGTGCTTTTTTTGTACAAAAGGCTTTTCAGATTAACGGAATTGTTTTATTTTAGAGATACTAGAACAAATAATATGGTTGCCGAAAAGCCAAAAAAAGGCAAGCTGCTTATTGCCGAACCCACTCTTTCAGGGGATGTTTCCTTTAACAGGTCCATAGTCCTGTTGGCGGAGCATAACCATGAGGGGTCCGTTGGCTTTATTCTGAACAAGCCGTTGGATTATAGCATCAATGATCTGGTAACCGAAATCGACATCCCCTTTCAGGTGTACAACGGGGGTCCGGTAGAACAGGACAACCTTTATTTTATCCACAAGGTTCCGGACCTAATAGAGAATAGCATTGAAATTTCCGACGGTATTTATTGGGGCGGGGATTTTGGGTCTATTGTGGACCTGATCAATAAAAAGATCATATCCGAAAACGATATCCGCTTCTTTTTGGGATATTCCGGGTGGTCCTCCCTACAATTGGATAAGGAATTAAGTTCAAAATCCTGGGTCGTGGTAAAAAATGTGTACGAAAGTGCCATTATCCAAAAATCCGCCAACGCCTTTTGGAAGGAAAAAATGATGGAACTGGGCGGAAATTACCTCATATGGTCCAACGCCCCGGAAAACCCCAATCTAAATTAAGCCAAAGGCCTTTAGCCCAGCCTTGCGGACGCATTAAGCTTGCCCAATAAGTCGGCGGCCACTGTAGTGTTGTATTCTTTCTTCCTGTATTTTGTAATGGGTTGGATACCGACGATAGCATTGGTTATGAACAGTTCATCCGCTTTCTGCAGCTCAAAGGGGGAAATATGGGCTTCTTCAAACCGGTACTTCTCCAAAGAACCCAATATAGCGATCAGCTTTTTGCGAACAATACCGTTCAGGCAACCGTCCTTTAGGGGTGGGGTTTTGATATATCCGTCCTTTACCAAAAAAAGATTGCCATTTAGGGCTTCCACCACCTTTTTTTCATTGTTCAGCAACAGACAATTATGATAACCGTTCTCGGAAGCAAAAATACTGCCCACTACGTTTATCATCTTATTGTTCGTCTTTAAGGTAGAAAGCATATCCGGATTCACATAAAAATCCTTAAAAAGCTCTACCTCATAGGCCGTATTGTTAAGGGTAAAGAATGGGGAATCCAACAGCTTGGCCTCAATGATATAGGATACATTATTGGTCTGTGGCAGGTACAATCCGCCATTATTCCTAAATACGGTAAACCGTATCCGTGCAGGCCCCTCCAACAGGCCGTTGGCCTCCACACAGGCCAATAGCTGATCTTCCAGAAATTCCATGGTAAAGGCCATCGGGATCTCCATTCTCAAAATCCGCATGGAAGCCATAAGCCTAAGATAGTGGTCCTCCCAAAAGAATATTTTTCCGTTTACTACCCTAATGGATTCGAAAAGGGCATCGCCATAGCGTAGTCCCCTATTTTCGTGGTTCAGGTAAGATGCATTTTTGGAAAGTAGATTTCCGTTATAATTTACCATAAAAAAAGCCTTGAAAAAATCAAGGCCAAAGATACGTTATATTCCATTAATGGGTCAGGCGGAACCCAACACCTGTTTTAAACTGGATACCTGGTTCTCCCATAGCATTTTAGACTCGTCCACTTCATCCTCATAGGCAAAATCCGTTATAAACAGGGACACGTCCTTGGTTATTTCATCTACGATAATGCGCATTTCAAAAAAACTATCATCTTCTTCCGCCATCCAGGTAAATTTTACAAACTCATCGCTCTTACGCTTTAACAATTTGGCCTGCTCTTCGGAGCCATCCCAAATAAAATTGAATATTTCACCTCTGGAATTTACGTTATCCGCAAACCATTCGGACAGTCCAGATGGGGTTGATATATATTGATATAATAATTGTGGAGAGGATTGAATTACAAATTCAACTTCATATTTAATTTTGTCGCTCATTCTGAATAGTGTTTATGGCGGACAATATATATATTTATAAAGGATAAAAAAATAAAACCGGGATAATATTTTTTACCTATCTAATTTGGATAGGACAGAAAATTAACTTTATATTTGCAGCCGCTAAAAAGGGCATGGCGAGGTAGCTCAGTTGGTTAGAGCGTCGGATTCATAACCCGGAGGTCACGAGTTCAACTCTCGTTCTCGCTACTAGCAATATCAAGGGTTTCAAGAGATTGAAGCCCTTTTTTATGCCTAAAAATTACTTGGATACCCATTTCTACTTTCCGAAAGTTTCAAAATTATCCGTTTGTAGATTAATTCAGGTCCCTTGAAAATAAGGGGAACAGGCAAAGAAACGGGCTTTTTGGGTTCTTACTATTTGGTACATCGGGCCAAACTATTTTTTTGGGCGTTCCCTCCTGCGTCGGTCGGGCCCTTGGCTATATCCCTTGCGGTGCTGCGGGGATGCCGCCTCGGTCCCTAACGCACCCCTGTCCAAAGCTGTTGCATAGACCAAAAAGGAATAAAAAATTTCTTGAAACGGACTATCCTCAAGGCAGAGCTGTAGAGGTATTTCGCTGTACCGATAGCTATCGGTATCATTTTGCCTTAGGCCAAAAGCCGAGATTTTGTATTTTGCCCCACCCGGAATTGCGAAAAAGCAATTCCGACCTCCCCCAAGGGGAGGTATGATCGGAAACCCCGAGGCAGAGCCATCGGGGAATTATAAAGATAAAGATAAGTAGCTTCCTCTCTTTTAGGACATATGCTTCCATGCATTGGGGAAGATTTAAATCAATATCCCGGTCTTTCCATATAATCCTGCCAGGTGACCAAAACATATTTCTCTTTTCCATTATCGGTCTTTTTTAAGAAACCGTATTCGTACACAAAGAGATACACCTCCCCTTTTTGGTTCTTCCAATAATGGGTGAAGAATTTTGGATCGAATCCCAACTCCAACAAAACTGTACTTCTTACAGTTACCTTGCCCCCTTTGTTGAATTCCTTAAGCAACTTACGGTTCAATTTCAGTTGATTATCCACTTTATTATAAAAACGTTCGGGCTCCTGTTTGGACCGTTTGTACTGATAGGCACTTTTACAATGTAGATTACAATATTTCTTGTCCGTTCTACCGACCAGTTTATTGTTGCAATAAAGACACTCTTGCCGTATTCTCATCAAATTCAAATTTAAACGAATGTATATGCGAACATTATTCGATTAAGATACGTTTAAATTATTTTTTATGGGGAAATTGCCCTTAAATTATATTTGTTATGCCAAGACCACCCACGATAGTTTTTTCAAAAGCCTACCATAAGGGGCAGGAGGTTCTTCTGATTGGGTTTAAATATAATATGGAACTCAAGGAGTATTTAAAAAAGTTCAAGGGTATTGAATGGAGTATTACCCTACGCAGCTTTTATCTTTTGTATGACAAAGAAATAACAAATATCCTTTTCAAATACCTTAGGGACAAAGATTATTATATTGATTACTCCGCGCTAAAGACCAAGAAGGAAGATAGTGAAATTGAACGATCCGCAAATAAAATAATTATAGGACCTGAAATCTCGGACGAAATACTTCATGAAATTAATGAGTTCAAGAGGTGGATGTCTCAAAAACGTTATAGTAAAAACACTATAAATACTTATGAGAGTATGTTGCTCCTGTTTTTTCGCTTTCAACACCCCAAGGCGGTAAGTACCATTACCGAAAAGGATATCCTAAAATTTAATACCGATTACATTATGGCCAACCGCTATTCCTACACCTATCAAAACCAGGCCATTAATGCCATTAAACTTTTTTACCGTAATTATGGTAGTCCCCAACTCCTACCCGACCATCTGGAACGTCCCAAAAAATCCAGGAAGCTACCGGATGTCCTGGCCTTGGAAGAAGTAAAATTGATACTGGGGCATACCGCCAACCTTAAGCACAGAACATTGTTGAGCCTATTGTATGCTTGTGGACTAAGAATTGGTGAAGCCTTAAAACTTCGGGTGACGGATATTGACAAAAAACGGAGGTTCATGCACGTTAGGTCCGCCAAAGGGGCAAAGGACAGGTATGTGCCCGTACCGGAACGGATGATCGTTCTTTTTACCAAATATATGGAATGCTATGACCCGCAACATTTTGTTTTTGAAGGACAAAATGGCGGGATGTATTCTGCGGTAAGTGCACGACAGGTACTTAAGCGCTCATTGCTCAAGGCCGGAATACGAAAATCGATTACACTTCATACCTTAAGGCACAGCCATGCTACCCATTTGTTGGAAAATGGCACCGACCTAAGATTTATTCAGGAACTACTTGGACACAACAGCCCGAAGACGACCATGATCTACACCCATGTAAGTACGACCAGTTTGGACAAGATAAAAAACCCTTTTGATGATTTTGACCTATAAAAATATAGAACAACACTTTTCATCGATTTTATTCCTATATT
>CBFGWQ010000170.1:0-8316 GCA_965652575.1 uncultured Arenibacter sp.
GTGCCGTCCCATTGGGCACCTGCCGCGTTGGAACCAAAGGAATAACCGGTGGTCTGGTTGTTAAAGGGATCCATAAACAATAAAAAGTTGTCGTTTTTCCCAAAAATGAAATCGCGCCGTAACGATTCTACATAGTAAGGACCCTTGGTGGTGTTGTAAAATGTAGCTAAAAGGTAGAGATTGTTATCGTCATAGGTCATCCGGATTTCAGAGGGTTCATTGGCCATGCCGGTATCCATGGGCAAAACCATGTAGAAATTGGTGGCTACATCCGTGTCCTGCCAGGCCAAATCGTTCCCTACCCCATCTATTTCTATAGGGGCGGAAGTCTTGCGTATATGAAGTTGAAAGGACTGGTTTTTTTTCTGGGCCGCAAGGGGTAGGCTTAAGGTCAGGACCAAAAGAGCAAGGTTCACTTTTTTAAAAGCAGACAATGGAATGGTTTTTTTTGGTGGTTGAACTCACTGAAATAGGTGTTTTATTTGGCTATGGATCATTTGATGTATCTTATCTTAATCCCTGAATATTTCAATCAAATCCTAAATAATTATGGTTTTTTCTTATAGATAATGGAATCCCCTATGGATAAAGACCATTTGTCCGCCATACCCGCATTTACTTCCAGAACGTATTTTACGGGTACTTTGGATGATAGGCTATTTTCGTTCATGGGCCGGGCATTTTTTTGAAAACTGGCAATCTTCATTTGGTCGTCCACAAAAATGAGGTCTAAGGGGAACTCCGTATTTTTCATATAAAAGTAATGCATGGAAACATCATCAAACACAAACAGCATGCCCTGATCGGGCTCCATGGAGCTACGGTACATAAGCCCGGTTTCCCTTTCGTAGTCAGTATCCGCTATTTCGATATCGAGAGTGGTCAAAAGTGAATCCGAATCTTTTTTCAGGATGCGCAGATCTCCTTCCTTTGTGAAAATGACCGGAGCTGTTTTTATAGCTTTTTTAGGTTCTTCCCTGCACGAAAGCTGGATAGCCAAACAAACAACAAAGAGTAGATATATTTTACAATTTCCCATTTTACAATTTATGTCCGGTGTTGCTACTTTTAATTTGGGGCGTCCGATTTTGGTCTAAGGATATAATAGAGCCCGACCAAAATAAACGGTATGCTCAACCATTGGCCGGTGGACAACAGACCGAGAGACTCTTCAAACCCGCCCTGACTTTTCTTTACGTATTCCACAAAGAAGCGAACCGTCCATAGAAGCACCAGAAATACCCCAAAAAGATACCCAAGTTTATTCTTCTTATCCGTTTTCCAATATAGATAATACAAAATGGCAAAGACAAAAATATAACAGAACCCTTCGTAGAGTTGGGCCGGATGTCTATAAGGGATGGCTTCCAGATACTCGGCAAACCGAGGGTCTTTCTCTATAAGGTTATAAGCGGCATTTACCGTTTTTTCTTTGGTAATGGATAATGCTTTGTATGCCGGCATATCATCGGAATCGCGTACAAATCTAGTGGCAAGGGCAAAAGATTTTTCTACCGGTTTACCGTTGATCTCCGAATTGAAGAAATTGCCCAGACGGACACAGAAAGCACCTATGGATACCGGGATAACAATGCGGTCCAGAATCCAAAGAATTTTAAATTCAGGGTATTTTCTGGTGTAGAGATACATGCCAATGATAATTCCGATCGCCGCTCCGTGACTTGCCAGACCGGTAAATCCTGTAAATTCATAACCATTGATGAACCCGAAGAGGGTGCTATCGGCACTTTCCCTGATGGGCAGCAAAATTTCCAATAAATGGTTCTGGTAATAGGGCCAATCGTAAAAGAACACATGGCCCAAACGTGCCCCCAGCATAGTGGCCAGAACCGTATATATAAAAAGGGAATCCAACTGTTCCAGGGATTTTTTTTCCTTTAAAAATATTTTCTTCATGAGGTACCAGCCCAATGCAAAAGCGATTATCCAAAGAAGATTGTAATATTTTATTTGTATTACCCCAATTGTAAAAAGGGTATCGGCGGGATTCCAAGTAAAGCCTAAAAAGTACATCTCAATTTTTTAAGGGACTAAGATAAGTAAATACTGTAAAGAATAGTGGACCGAAATAGGTTAATTTGGAAATGTGATAATTTGATAATTTGAAAAGGTGCCCATTTGTTAATTTGGAAATGTAATGTAAGTTAGGTTGAATATCCAAAGGCGAAAGCCAAGAGGAAGTAAATAGTTGGCAGTGAGAAATAAACAATTGGTTTTTAAGTGGTATTGTCCCCTTGAGGGGACTTTAGGGGTGTAGGAAATCGAAACCAGAAACCAGAAACCAGAAACCAGAAATCGGAAATCAGAAATCGGAAGCTATGGAACAGGATCATAACCGTTCCCTCCCCAAGGGTGACAGCTAAAAATTCTTTTTAAGGCCAATCGGCCACCTTTGAACAGGCCATGCTTTTGTAGGGCTTCCAAAGTGTATTGCGAACAGGTGGGGGAATAACGGCATGAGGCAGGAGTTAGAGGGGAGATAAAATTTTGGTAAAATTTTACCAATAGCACAAAAGGGGCAATAAGTATCTTTTTCATAGTCGCCTTAAGTGATTAATAGTTGGGCCAGATCTAGGACAGACTAAATGTTGTGCCATCCTTTCCATCGTTCAACTGAATGCCCATTGCTGCCAGCTGGTCCCTTATTTTGTCGGATGTGGAAAAATCCTTATTGGCCCGTGCCTCATTTCGCAACTGTATCAGAAGTCCGATTACACTGCTCAATGTATCGGAATTATGCAATGCATTATTTTGATTTTCCAAACCTAATATGTCAAAAACAAAATTGTGCATGGTTTCTATAAAAAGTTCCTTGTCCTTTTTGGTGATAGTGTCCTTGCCCTCTTTTATTAAATTGATGCGTTTCACCGCTTCAAATAAATTGGCCGTGAGCATAGGGGTGTTGAAATCATCGTTCATGGCATCATAGCCCTTTTGTCTCCACTCCTGCACATTAAAGCTGGACGATGCACCCGTACTTAGTTTTTCCATGCTGCCAATGGCATCCATCAATTTTTGGAATCCTTTTTCAGATGCCGAAAGCGCTTCGTCACTAAGGTCCAGTATACTGGTATAGTGTGCCTGCATCATAAAAAAGCGGACCACGGATGGCGTATATGGTTTGCTGAGTATATTGTTCTCCCCGGAAAACATCTCATTGGGCAGGATGTTGTTTCCGGTAGATTTGGCCATTTTTTTGCCATTCAGGGTCAGCATATTGGCATGTAACCAATATTTTACCGGAGCATGTCCGTTACAGGCTTCGGCCTGGGCAATTTCACATTCATGATGTGGAAATTTAAGGTCCATCCCGCCACCATGTATATCAAAGGTTTCGCCCAGATACTTGGAGCTCATGGCAGTACATTCCAAATGCCAACCGGGGAAACCATCTCCCCAGGGCGAAGGCCATCGCATGATATGCTGGGCTTCCGCTTTTTTCCACAACGCAAAGTCCTGCGGACTCTTTTTTTCGTCCTGGGCGTTCAACTCACGGGTATTGGCGATCATATCCTCCAATTTTCTACCACTTAACTTACCGTACTCATAGGTCTTGTTGAATTTCTCCACATCAAAATAAACAGACCCGTTAATTACGTAGGCATACCCTTTTTCGAGAATGTTCTTTATGATTTCAATTTGCTCTATAATATGTCCGGTAGCGGTAGGTTCTATACTTGGGGGCAACAAATTGAACTTTTGCAGTATACTGTGGAAATCCAGGGTATATTGTTGCACTACCTCCATGGGTTCCAATTGCTCCAATCTCGCTTTCTTGGCAATCTTGTCCTCCCCGTCTTCCGCATCGTTTTCCAAATGCCCGGCGTCCGTAATATTCCGTACATATCTCACTTTGTACCCCAAATGTTTTAAATACCTGAAGATCATGTCGAAAGACATGAAGGTTCGGCAGTTGCCCAAGTGTACATTGCTGTATACGGTAGGCCCGCAGACGTACATGCCAACGTGCCCCTCGCTTAACGGTTCAAAAACTTCTTTTTCCCCCGTAAGGGAATTGTAGACTTTTAATTTTTGGGTTTGGTACAAAGACATTTTTAAGCGGGACAATTAGAATTTAGTATCGATGTTTATATAGTCCAAAAATTCCCGTCTAACGGCCTCATCCTTAAATTTCCCCCCGTATTCTGCCGTTACGGTACTACTTTCAATATCTCGTATGCCCCGGGAATTTACACATAAATGTTTGGCGTCTATAACACAGGCAACATCTTCGGTCCCCAATACCTCTTGGAGTTCCCGTACGATCTGAATATTTAATCGTTCCTGTACCTGCGGTCTTTTGGCGTAATAGTCCACTATCCTGTTCATTTTGGATAATCCTACAACGGTACCTTTGGAAATATAGGCTACATGGGCCTTCCCCACTATAGGCAATAGATGGTGCTCACAGGTGGAATATAGGGTAATGTTTTTTTCTACCAACATTTCCCCGTACTTATATTTGTTATCGAAGGTGGACGATTTTGGTCTTTTTTTAGGATTTAGTCCTCCAAAAATTTCTTGAACAAACATTTTGGCTACCCTATTAGGAGTTCCCTTTAAGCTGTCATCATCAAGGTCAAGTCCCAAAGTCAGCATTATTTCGTTCACACTGGCCCTTATACGTTCTATCTTTTCTTCATCACTTAGCACAAATGCATCCTTACGTAAAGGTGTGTCCTCGGCAGCAGAGACGTGATCGTCCCCCAACTCTTCAAAATGCTTTTCCAATGCGTTGTCGATTTTCATTAAAATATTGCTTTTTAAGGCAGCAAAGATATACATTATATGCCACTTTATACCAAGTTTGACCAGTTACACAACATAAATTAGTGTTAACTAAATTGGGTCGTTAATTTTGATATTCCCAAATTTTATAGGTATTCATGAACAGGTTGCCCGTCATTTTTGCTGTTATTTGTTGCCTATGTAGTACCTTGGCCAAGGGCCAGGTGGCTCCGGATTGCTCAAATGCGGTGCCTATTTGCAACAATACCCCGGTAAATGGGGGTACTAATGACTATGGTTCCGATGACTTTAAAGGAGCCGATAAATCCGGTTGTTTGGAGAAAACGCCTTCCGGGGCAATAGAATCCAATGCCGCCTGGTATCGATTTAGGACAGGGGCTTCGGGGCAATTGGGATTTAATATTGGTTTCGACCCCGATGAGGATTGGGACTTTGCCCTATATAGGTCCGGTGATTGTAATTCCTTGGGCGACCCCATCCGCTGTAATTTTTTTGACAATAGGGATGCAAATAGTTTTATTGGCGTAGGGATGGACCCCCAAGGGACTACGGATAATGTTCAATATGAGGATTGGTTGGAGGTTTTGCCCGGAGAAGATTACTATTTGTTGGTAAACAATTTTAGTAACAATAATTCCGGATTTTCCATTCAGTTCACAGGGCAAATCTTTGTTACCAACCCTTATGATGCATTGGACTGTGCAATTATCAACAATCTTTTGGGACCTCCGGTTGCGGCATGTAACAATGACAACATTGTTTTGGATGCCACTACTGTAGATGCGGTGACCTATACCTGGTACAGGGATGTAGGCAATGGTTATACCTTAATTACCGGGGAGGTTTCTGCTACCCTAAATGTGCAGGAAGCTGCTTTTTACCGAGTGGAGGTGATGACCCAGTCCGGGAATAATATTATAAGTGATGTACAGGTGGGATTTTCCCAAGCACCAACAACAGCTCCTGTAGGTGATGAATTCCTTTGTCTGGATTCCGAGTATTATTATTTAAGTGACAAGGATGAAGAGGCTTTGGGCGGACAATCCGGAAACGAGGTAATTATTTCCTACCATTCCAGTTTGGCCGATGCGGAGGCTGGGGTAAACGCCCTGCCTGTGGAATATAAGCTGTATATTGGGGAACAACGGATTTATATTAGGGCTACCTCCGTACAGAACCCCCGATGCTATGATGCTTCGGAAAATTTTAAATTGACCGTCCACCAGCCTATATTCCCCAATTTTCCATTGGAGGTCTTTCTTTGTGAAGGGGAAGTGAGTGCGGAAATAGGGGAGATGGTCCCGGACCCGGCATATAATTATCTGTGGGGTACCGGCGAACCCACTTCCCGTATCACCGTTGCCCAAGGTGGGGAATATACTTTAACGATTACCGATAAGCTTGGAGTTTCCGTATGTGACAATATTTTTGTCATAAAGGTGTACACCTCAAGGACACCTCATATAAAGGAAGTTATAATAGAGGATCTTCAGGATAGCAATACCATTTCAATAGTTCCCGGCGGAGAGGGCGATTTCGAATATCGTTTGGATGAGGGTGCCTTTCAGTCGGATAATACATTTTATAAGGTACTTCCGGGAATACACACTGTTACATTGAACGATTTGAATGGTTGTGGAATGGCAACGGAAAACATAGTTGTGGTAGGGTTTCCTAAGTTTTTTACCCCCAACGGGGACGGGGCAAACGATGTTTGGAACATTGTTGGTATTTCCACTTTGGAAGAACCTATATTAACGGTTTATAACAGGTATGGAAAGCTGCTTAAACAATTGTCCCAAAACAACATGGGTTGGGACGGCACCTATAATGGCGTGGCGTTGCCTTCGGACGATTATTGGTTCAAATTAAGTTATAAGGATCGGGACGGGCAGCGTATAACGGCCAAGTACATTAATAATCATTTTGCCCTAAAACGATAAGAAACCGTTCAATTTTTGTTTTTATCAACTCTCCGGTCGGGTGTCGGGAACCGGTCAAGACTCCTTTGAATGTTTTGGAAAAGGTTCGGGTTGTGTGGATAAAATATACCTCCATTATACTAAATCTTTTTCATAAGAGTTATTATACTTGATTTAAGTATATATTTAGCCTCAATTTTTTATGCGGATACTTAGCGGTATTATATGTATTATGTTGCTGTTTGTCGGTAATATGGTTGCGCAAAATTCACCCGATTGTAGGAGTGCCATTCCCGTTTGTGCCGATGCGCCCGTTATGGGTACTGCGGACGGCGGGGGCATTGATGATTTTGATCCGGATGTGGTTCGCCAAACAGGCTGTCTGGAGAAAGGGAGCAATATTTCGGCCAATATAGAGAACAATAGTTCATGGTACGTGTTCAGGGCCGGAACGGACGGGCAGATAGGCTTTGATATTGAGGCCCTGCCGGTTACCGGTAGCACTATTACTGCAGAATGGGATTTTGCGGTCTATGGTCCGGATGTGGATTGCTTGGGAATAGGGACCGGTAGTATTGAGCCCATTCGGTGTAATTATGAAACCAATAGTACCCGTTATACGGGAATTGGTGTTAATCCCGAGAACGGGGAAGTGGGTGCGCCATTTTTAAAACAAAGTCAAAACACCTATGATGAATGGTTGGATGTCAGGGAGGGTGAAATTTATTATATCCTTATAAATAACTGGAACACCAATTTTGATGATGATGCGGAATCTTTTATGTTGACCTTTACTACCAGGTCTATGGATGATGATCCAAACGATGTTTTGGATTGTACGCTTAGGGATGAGTTTTTGGGATTGGATATTGTAGCCTGCGAAGATGACCCCGATATTGTTTTGTCCGCTTTGAATTCTCCGGCCGGTCCCAATATTGACAATATTGTATGGTCCGTTGATTTTGATGATGATGGTGTTTTGGACGACCCCAATTTGGCTTCAGGCCCTACAGCATTTGAATATACGGTTGCAAGTCCCGATTCCGGTAGATATTTTGTGGAGATTACCACCTCCGAGACCCCTTCAAGAGTGATTCAGGATGATATTTTGATCACCTATTTCGGAACCCCGGTTTTACAGGAAGTAATCGTTAGGGACGACCTTTCCGATAATAATATTGTAGAAATAGTGGTGGCCAATCCGGACGGTAATTATGAATATGCCATTAACGGGGGGCAATTTCAGGACGACCCTGTCTTTAACAATGTACCGCCAGGGGTAAATACGGTGATTATAAACGATAAGAATGGTTGCGGTATCACAGAGCCCATCGAGTTTTTGGTGGTGGGGTACCCAAAGTTTTTTACGCCCAATGCCGATGGGATACATGACCGCTGGAATGTGTATGGAATCTCTACCTTGATAGATCCCGTGGTATTTATATTTGATCGTTACGGCAAGCTCCTTAAACAGATCGATGAAACTACCATTGGGTGGGACGGTACCTTTAATGGAAGGCCCATGCCTTCATCGGACTACTGGTTTAGGATGGAGTATTCGCGTGACGAAGTTGGAATTATAGTGGCCCGATCCGTTAGGACCCACTTTACCCTGAAGCGATAG
>CBFGWQ010000171.1:0-8313 GCA_965652575.1 uncultured Arenibacter sp.
TATTCCCAAAAAGGCCATAGAAAACCTTTGGAACAGAATTGAAAGAGGCATACAGAATTGGCAGGAAATAATAAAAAATAGTTTCTTAAAAAGTGAGTCAAAACTAGAATTGTTAAAACTCATAAAAATAAGATCAGAAAATCTCAATTTAAGTTTTAAAATTAAAAATGAATGAGTTATAAGTATAATAACAATGATTCTTAATCCTTTTAATCCATTATTTAGAAGGATTAGGTACAATCCTGGATTATACGGTTTATGCAAATTGACAAAATTCAAGAAAAATTCTTCTGTAGTTAGGTGATGTTACCCACTATTTCTAATCGGAAACGTAATCTTTAGAAAAGTTTATTGATCCATGACATAAAAGCTGTATTGCTTGCTTACAGCATTACCATCATTCGTAACTCCCTCTATTCTTACAAAATATTTCCCGGCCAAATCACCGGTGTAAAAATCTAATTTGATCTGTGCCTTCCCGTTAATTATAACTTCGGGATTCCAATATAAGGTAGTGCGATAATCCGGTATTTTATGATTAAGTTTTTTCGCTCCATAATTTGGGCCATAAAATTCCCTTGCTTTATAAAATCCCTGAACAACAAAATTGGTGACTCCAGGATGTTCTTTTTGCCAGTTTTGGAAGATTGTGCCCCTATCCGTGTATATTGCTACCACCCCGTTAGTACCACGAGACCCATAAAATGCAGCTTCTCCTCCCTTTAGAATATCCACGAACAATACATCATTTAGGCTCATACTTTGAATGAAATCAACAGCAACAGGGACTCTGTCCAATAAGAAAAGTGGATTTTTGGAACTGCCCAAAGTGCTTACACCCCTAATTTGAACCCTTTGGTTTGGGAAGGAGCCCAAAACTTGCACTCCAGCGACTCCTGTTAAGAGATCGAACACAGTTCGTGATGACGATCCAGGTATAGAATCTGGAAATAGTCGATTTTGGGCAGTGCCATAAACTGTCATCTTGTTCAATTCTTCCTCAATTAATTCCTTTCTGGTTTTTCTCTTAGCTTGCACAACAACTTCAGATAATGCTGTTACTTTGGGAGCATACTCGAAATCACTTACCATGTCCCTATCTTCTTTTTTATGTTCCCCTTGAACGGGGAAAGGTTTTTTGTGCGATTTTTGCCTAGTTATATTATCAATATCCACCCTTGTTCGGGACGTGTCCAAATAGATAGTGAATTTTTCATTTTTGTTTTGGATAGTGGGAGATGCATTTATAAAAGCTTCAACACTATCTACAAAAACCAAGGGTCCGAAGCTAAATTTTCCCTGCACATCGGTCAGCTTTTTTTCTTGATATACATCTTGACCGAAGATACTCAATGTCACTAGGGCCCTTCTGGGCTTATCACGGTTGTTGAACGCGGTTGTTGTTCCATTGATCATTATCCCTTTCTCCGGTGGAAATTCAGGCGCTCTACTGAATTGGTCCAACCGAAAAGACCTCCAAAAAAAACTTTGCCCGCCATGTGTAATCATTAATATATCAAGCAAACGTTTACGAATTTCCGAATTTCCTTCAAAGAAGTAATATGGATTTTCTACTGTATAGCCCAGATCAGAGTTTAGCAGTAACCAACTTTTTATATTTGAAGTTCTTTCCTCAAAACTCTTGTCGAGAGCGACACTGATTGAAAAATTGCCCTGTAAAGGTTTTCCTTTGGTGTCAAAAATGGACATATCCAGGTTGACCTTTTCACGCAACTTATAAACCGATTTATCCATTTTAAGGGTAAGGTCCATGTCGTTTTCCGGGTTGTCTATAAATGTAAGGCGTTCGCTAATCGGTTCCCCTTGCCGATTGAACAAGGTGAAATGGGCAACTCCATCTGCCAATCCCGAAGTAGGAAACTTAATCAAATATGATTTCTTATCGGTATCTTCCTTTGAATGATTTAGGAAAACTTCACCTCGGATATGACCCACTACTACAGTACCTGCTAGCCCTTGGTCAATATTGGTGGCAACTTTGACAATTATTCGGGAACCCTGGTTCTTAAGCTGTACCACATATCCTTTATCCAGTGCGGTAGGTAGGGAATATCTGTGAACAATTCCGTCAATATGGAGTTCAGCATAGTATTCCATACCTGTTACCGGTGTAATTGGAAAGACACCTAATCCGAAATCATAGGTTTGAAAAGTATTGATTATATTGCCTTCCTGATCAAGAATTTTGCCTTTTATGGCAATTCCCTTCCCAAATTCGTCGGTTATTTTTAGGCCAATCCCACTTTGGAGGCCCATTACCAAATTACCTCCTTCCGGAAAAAATTGAACGTTCGGCTTCGATATACTGGAATTCGTAATATCTTTTTCTTGTTCTTTGCCCTCTTCATTATTTACCAATTCTGCAATATAAGATTGGCCATTGTTAGCCCTTGGCCGGGCGAAAATTGAAATTTTCTTCTCAAAAAAACATGGATGCCCATCGTTCAACATGTACCTGGTGTAAGCACGTATACGATAGTCACCTTCATCCATGGAACTGTCGATTTCTATGTCCCCAAAGGCAGTTCCTTTATCCGCATAGAGCTTACGTTTTTTTTCCAGACCACCATTTTTGTTCAGTAGTTCAACATGGATTATTTTACTATTGTTGCCTGCAAAATGATTTATACCGTTCACCATATAGGATTTAAACCAGATTGTATCACCAACAGTGTAGAAATCTTTATCTGTTTGTATATATACTTTTTCGGGGGCTAAATTATTTACGTAAGCGTCTAGTTTCTGGGTTAAAGTATCAATTTGGATATTTTTTTGAGCGAGGATTTGTGATGATAAAAAAAATAGAGGTAAGGCGGTTAATAAATACGTTTCTATTTTTTTATACCTACAACACGCCTTATCGGTAAAAGATTCACTTGCCCTTAAACAAAGCTGTTGTACATTTAGAAAGTTCATTTTAGAATTCGCTAGGATATCGAGATAAAAGTTGAAATAAGGCCACTATAACGGCCTCATAAATTCAGGCTCGGACTTCTCTTCCCGCCCAGGACAACCAACGGTTCCCATTCATGCAAGCCAACTACCACCATACCGATTACGGTATTGACTTCAGAAAGTTCCCCATGCCCCACATGTGGCCTTGACATATCTTACAATCACAGTCTTAATTGATTACGTTTAAAAAGACGGAATCAATTAAATTCAGTCTTTACTATTCCAAGTATTGAATAAATAATGATTCCTGACCATTTTTGGATTGCCAAGTTTCCGTCCCCATTTTGCGAAAACGTATTGTTAAAAGCGTTTGATAAAACCAATTATTTGGAAAGTACCAATACATCGATCGAATATACAAATTATCGTGTTAAAATAATACTGAACTCATTTAAACTTTTTTATACACTTTGTTTGATATCCAATAATGTCGTATTTACCACTTACTGCCCTTGGCCGGTAAAATTGCCCATTCGCCTTTTTCGTTTATGTAGCCCTTGGTGGTCTCAATAGCATTATGGCCTCCTTTTTTTACCACCGTATCTACCTCGGCATAGGCCAATTTTGAAACAGGGTCGAAGTACCCGATTCTTGAAAAAGCAGGGAGTACCACCGTTTTTGTATTAAGGTTTATAAACCCTATCCGTAATTCCTTACCGCGAAGTGCTCCCTGGTGGTTCATATCATTATTGGAGAAATAGATTTTAGGGTCGGTCTCGCCCACCACGCTGAAAAGCCCTTTGCCGGAGTGCATGCCCCCGTTGGGTTCACGGTAGGACGCCCCGTGGATATGCGAAATACCGTTAATGCCGAACCGGGCAAAAAAATCGGTTTTCGGCAGCACCTTAAAAAGCGTGTCCATAACATAAAAACCGCCAGTAGTGGTGGTAAGGCCATAGCTTTGAAAGGTGTCAAATTCGTGATTGCCCAATTCCCGTTTATCTTCCGCCGTTTGTTTAAATACAATCTCCCCCTTTTTATTGATGAAAGCATACTGGAACCCGCTACGGTCTTTTGGTTCCACCTTTGCAAATCCTCCGGAAAATCTGGAGGGCCTTATTGAAAATAGAAGCGGAATTGCCAATTCGCCTTTTTCATTGACATAGCCGTATTTATTTATCCCATATTGATCTTTCTGCCCCACGACCGCCATGCCATCAAAAAAAGGTTCGGCTTCGTCATAAACGGCCTCGGTCAACTTTTCTCCCGATAGTTTCATATACCCAAGTTTCCAGCCGTCCCTGTATTCGGAATAAACACCTATGCCATTGCTGATCTTGCCCAGCCCCGTACCAAGAACGTACAGCTTTCCTGTATGGTCAACGTAATGGTGTTGAACGGGATGCTTGCCCTGCTTGTTTTTGGGACGGTCGTACAAGGTCCGTACTCCTTCAAGGAGTTGGCCGTTAAGCCCCATCCGGACACCATTGGTCCCCGGTAATCCGGTAAGTTCTTTCCCTTCGGCGTTCATATACGATTCAAAGCCGCCCTGTGCATTTTTTTCATATTGAAAGATACCGTTGGCATACACCCCGTTTTCACGGAACACATAGGTATTGCCTATATCGTAAAACCGGTATGTATTGTACGGAAACACAAATTGTCCGTCGGCATTTATCATGGCACTGGCAGTGCCTTTGTGGACTATGGCCTTGCCGTGGTTGAAATGCCCAAACCTATCTGCATCCAGATACACCACATTTTCCGCAATTCCCCCCCCGTGCAGGTGTGAAAAATTTGTGCCGTTGGGAGCATTGGGCGTGGTTTCCGTTTCACTTATGGTATCGGCCTTCTTCTTGAAAATGGTTTTCAGGGCATTAAAATCCTTCTTTACCTGCTCTACCGATTCCTTTACGGTAGGTTGGGTCTGGGCACGGAAAACAGCAGGAGACATTAATATAAGGAACAAGCTGGCTTTTAAGGTGACAGTTCTATAATTTTTCATCTCTGTAATAATTCAATAAACTACTTATTCAGGACTATTTATGCCTGTGGGCATTACCATTCTTTTTAAAGGCCCACCTGCCTGTTTTTGCACAGCTTATTGGCCTTGATGATGGCCATGATTTTGTGCCGGTTTAAATGAATGCCATTGCAAAGGCTATTTGGGAATCTCTTTTTTATCCATAAAATAACCGATGGCCCCGCCCACCAGGGCAAAGACCACCATGCTCAATACGATGTTGAAGACAATGTCCCCACTGTTACCTATGAAACCGTTATATCCGTCCACGACATCGGGGAGATTCCCCAAATAACTGAACATCCCCATCAAATTTTTGATGATATCCGATTGAAAATAATAGCTCAAAGGGATTCCCAACAATACCCCGAGAAGCCCAAAAGTTACCATCCTGCTTTTATTTTGGGCAGTTGCCAAGTAAAGCCCCAAGTAGGCAATAATCCCTAGGGGAACAAACAAAAGCGTAAGCACGATAAAAGCCACCCTGGCCCCTACCGGCGCCAGCCCAAGCTTATGGGAAAGCTTACTGCAAACCCCGAAAAGCGATTTTCCCGGGCGGGTAAAAAAATTGAGAATGTTTTGGGTATCCATAAAAAAAGAAACCGTTTATGGTCGACGATAAAGGTATTATAGTTAGCTGCCCTATAAAACCCAAAATGATTATCCGTTGTATTTGATTTATTTCCCGATGGATCAAAATGATTTTTTGTTAAAAACCATATCTTTACAAGTGTTCCTTTTTTAACATTCCTGTGAAATGAGCCCTAACAAATCGTTGATACGCATCAATAAAAATAACGGCGAACTGCTTCCACCTGAAAGGGACCGGACAGGTCTGACCTATAACAACAATAAAATAAACGGATGAAAAGGGTTTTTGCATTATTTTTTCTACTCTTTTTTTGCATTGCAACCAACGGTCAGGGACTGCAAAAAGAGCTTGATTCCCTGTTAGGCCGTATTACCATATTGCCCTCTACGGATACAACGGCCATTAATTTAAGAAATGAATATACCAAAAAGGCCCTGTTTGCCGATCCTGCCGACAGTACACTTACCGGTTTTGCCCGGCAAACCTTGGAAGATGCAGAAAAAATTGGCTATCAGAAAGGTGTGATGCTGGCGTATGAACGTTTGGCGCTCATCAGCCAATATTCCTTGTCCAATCCCTATAAAGCACTCGACCATTATCATAAAGCCCTTTCCGTTTCAGCAAACAACCCTAAACTGGGACCTTACAAATGGGGTGTTATGGGTGGCATAGCCACCATTTATTACGAGCAGGAAGAATTTGAGAAAGCGCTGCGCTATTTTAAGGAAATACTGCAAAACAACCAAGAGCTGGGACTCACTGCCACTGCAAATATCGCTAATGTTTATGGGTCGTTGGAAAAAACCGACTCGGCCATTTACTATTACCGGAAAGCCTTGACCTATAAACAAATAGAGGAAAACCCCACCTACAAGGCCAATTTGTACAGCAATTTGTCACTGATGTACGAAAAGGCCGGAAATGCGGAAGCAGCTATATCGTCAGCAGAAAAAAGCCTGAAGTTGATTGATGCCCACGGAATCGAGTTTGTACGCCCTACCGCCTATGCCAATGCATCCATGGCCTATCTGAAAGCCGGGGATTTTGACAAGGCCGAACACTATGCAGGGGAATCCTTAAAGCTAAGCGAGGCACAAGGGAACTTATTTTTGCAAAAATCGGCCTGGGGAACCCTGGCAGATGTTTTTGCCGCCAAGGGCGATTACCAAAAGGCCCTTAAAGCCCACATTACATTTTCCGGACTGAAAGACAGCCTGAACAACCAAAACCGAAGGGTAGGAATAGCCCGAAAGCAGATGGAGTTCGATTTTGAAAACGAACGTAGCTTGGCGCAAGCCGAAATAAAACGGCAAACCACCATAAAAACGGTTTCTGTTTTGGGTGCTTCTGCCCTACTTGTCGTATCGGTATTGGGCTTTATTTTGTACAAACGTAGAAGGGATGCATTGGCGCAAAAGCAGGAAGCCGAGTTTAAGGCCCTGATCTCGGATACCGAACTGAAAGCCCTCCGGGCCCAAATGAACCCGCATTTTATTTTCAACTCGCTCAATTCCATAGGTGATTATATCCTGAAAAACGACACGGCCACTGCCCGGGACTACCTTACACGGTTCGCACAGCTGATGCGGATGGCCCTCGAAAATTCGGGACATAAGGAAATTTCCCTGGACGAAGATCTGAAGTTCATTGAACTCTATCTGCAAGTAGAGTCCAAAAGGTTGCCGGGCAGGTTTTCCTACACCATTGATGTTGAAAACGGACTGGACACCGAAAATACCCTTGTCCCCCCGTTAATGCTCCAGCCATTCATAGAAAACAGCATTTGGCACGGTTTTATATCCAAAGGCTCCGAAGGGCATCTTTTGATAGAAATAAAAAAAGAAAATGAGATGCTTATTTGTAGTGTGGACGACAACGGAACGGGAAGAAAACCAAATGGAGCGGAAACCAATAACAAAAAATCGCTTGGCATCGCCATTACCGAAAACCGTATAAAGATCCTGAACAAACAGAAAAAATCCAATGGCCGGCTTCAAATCACGGACAAGCCCAATAATGCAGGAACGCGCATAGAGGTAAGCCTTCCATTACAAACCGCTTTTTAAAAACAATTGAACATGACCATAGCCGTAATAGACGATGAACAACACTGTACGGACAGCCTTCTTGCTTTGTTGGAACCCTACAGGGACGAAATAGAAACCGTGTGTTTTGATACCGTAGATGGAGCGGTAAGGGGTCTGGAAACCTTGCGCCCCGACATTGTATTCCTGGACGTTCAACTAAACGAAAAAACGGGGTTCGATGTGCTTTCGTCCGTTTCCCGTCGCGATTTTTGCCTGATCTTCACTACGGCCTACGAACAATATGCCATTGAAGCCTTTAAATTTTCCGCCATTGACTATCTATTGAAACCCATAGCCAAAGAAGATTTTGAAAATGCAATCCGAAAGGCGTTGGAACGGGTGGAACAAAGCCATCTTAACGAAAAGATAAATGTTTTGCTATCGCACATTTCCAAGGGAAACAACCCAAAAAGAATAAGTATCCCTTCCAAAGAGGGATATAGTTTCCTCAATATCACGGATATTGTACGCTGCGAAGCCGATGTAAACTACACTCATATTTATACTTCGGAGGGGAAGAAACACACGGTCTCCAAAACATTGAAATATTTTGAAGGACTTTTATCCCATCACGGTTTTTTCAGGATACACAGTTCGCACCTTATTAATCTAAACAGCGTAAAAACCTATGCCAAAAGCGGCTATGTAACCCTTTCGGACAATACCAAGCTGGAGGTTTCGGTAAGAAGAAAAGA
>CBFGWQ010000172.1:0-8258 GCA_965652575.1 uncultured Arenibacter sp.
CTACTGCTTATTGCTTACTGCCAACTTGTCTCCCAGTCCTTGCCAAGGAATTCCATTCTGTTCCAAAACCTATGTAATTTCATTGCATAAAGTAGTTTAGTTGTTTATTGCGATTAAACGATTGATAAATTTAAATTTTTTAGCAGCAGTCTCCCTGCTGGGCGATGTCCTGATTTAGAAATTGATTTAAAATTTCTTTCATTTCCGACCATTTTTCGGTATTGATACAATAGCAGACACTAGTGCCTTCCACACTACCTTTGATGAGTCCCAATAGTTTCAATTCCTTAAGGTGCTGTGAAATGGTGGGTTGTGCCAATCCAATTTCGTTTACCAGGTCGCCGCAAACACAGGTATTTATTTTAAAAAGATGTTGTAGTATGGCTACCCTGGCCGGATGCCCAAAGACCTTTGCAAAACCGGCAATTTCATTTTGTTGGTCCGAAAATATTTCTGTTTTGGCTAAGCCCATTTTATTTTATATTAAATATATCGTAATATTACGATTAAATATGTTTATAACCGAATTTTTTTAAATTTTTAATGTGGTGAAACTTTTGGGCTTTCATTTATTATACGAAAGAAATGGTATTTTATTGGGTTTGTGGGTCTTTTATGTTTAGGCCTTGTATTCAATTTTTTTTATTGTTTTGAGTTGAATTGTGTAAAAAAAAATGGGATAAAATAGGTTGTGTGCTTTAGATAAAGACAACATGCTGTCGATAAAATACATTTTATAACGCTAAAGTGATTCTATGTACATCTACGTTTGTCGATATTATTTGGCAGTTTATCCATGATTTTTCCGCTCAACGAGTAAGAGTGCTTTTGGGCGAATTGGAACCTGTAAAAGTATACTTGCGCAAGTTATATATATAACAAAACGCAAGTCATGAAAACCATTTTAACCTTAATGTTTGTCCTTTTTATCGGAGTGGCCGCCCAAGCACAAAACAGTGCTGGGGAAGTAAAGGTTGAAACTGTTGCTATGGGTATTGCAACGGCTACTGCAAAACAGGAAGTTGCCATGAAAAGCGAAAACCCAGTGGCGCGTTTGTATATGTTTAAAAATGCCAGGATCACAAAAGCGTTGTCTTTTTCAACTCAATTAAATAAGGCCAAATTGGCCTAGTATATTGATATTAACCTGCTGCTCTAAATGAGCGCGCCAATATAGACCGTTATGATATTATTTACACTTTTGATCCTCATAGTTCTTGTTCTTGGCCATATAGTTATTTTTCCCAAAACCAAGGGTATTCTGAGGCCTTTGAAAATACCGGCGAAACAGGATTAGGCCATTGCTCCCGATTTTATTGTCAAATTAAAGGTCAAAACCCTGTCTTTTCCGGTAGGCAGGCCTGCCCTAATTTAATTTGCCGGTATATATAGCTACTGTCCTGGACTTAAGTCTTGAAAGGATGTCGTATATCGGAAAATTTGAAAACGTAGTTCGTCCCTTTTTTGGAGGAATCCCTGTTTATGGACCCTTTTAATTGGCGGGACAGATTATGGATAAGCTTTAGTCCCAACGATTTTGTATTCTTATGACTGATGCCTTCGGGAAAGCCTTCCCCATCGTCCCCTATATAAAGTATATAATCCTTGTCGTTCAATTTTACAAGTTCTATATGTATTTCCCCTTTATCATCATCCTTTATTCCGTATTTAAGGGCATTGGTAATTACCTCGTTGATCAATAGTCCTAACGGGATGGCGGTATCTATCCCGAGTTTAATGTCCGGGATTTTGATGTTAAGGGCAATATTATTGTCCGTTCCTTTAAAGGACCGTATCAGATAATCACTTAATTCCTCTACATAGGATTTGTATTCAATTTTGGATAGATCATGGCGCATATACAACATCTCATGTACCATGGCCATCGAAATTACCCGGTTCTGACTACTCTTTATCAAGGTTTTAATTCTTGGCTCTTCAATACTTCTGGATTGAAGGCTAAGAAGGCTGGATACGGTTTGAAGATTATTCTTTACCCTATGGTGAATTTCTTTTAAAAGCGTGTCTTTTTCCTGGATACGGGATTCATTTTCATTTCGGATCCTATGTAATTCGTTGTGCGCCTTTAAAAGGTTTCTACCTATGACGCCCCCTAATAGGTATACGGAGAAAAGAATGCTGAAAAGGGCAAAAATATTTTTACTTTCTACAGGGACAACATTTTCCGTAAAATTAAATTCCGCAATACTCTGGGAGTATATTAGGATGATAATCAGTAGGTTCAAGTTTAAATAGATCCTGCCATACACCCTTGTACTGATATATCCTGCAAAAACCACCAGGGCCAGCACAAAAATAAAGGGACTATTAATGCCACCACTGTATATGGTAATAATAACAGAAGTGGCCAAGGCCATTATTGAAGTAATATTGTATGTTAACCCCAATAGTTTATGCCTATGGTACATAAAGGTATTGACCAAATTAAGAGTTCCAAAAACAATAAAGGCGGTAGGAATTATTTGGGTGATCTTCAGTAAAAATATGCAGACAATACCAAAAATAATGGAGAGGACAGAGGAAATATAGTTGACCCTTAACGTTAAACGGACTTTGTCCTTTAGTCGGTACTGATCCTGTGTGGGTATTTGCATTAAAAAGTGGTTATTGGTTGTGTTCTAAGGGTAAAGATAATCGTTTGGATTAAAGTGGGATAAATTTAAAGGTTAAAACAATATTTTTGCGGAAATTCCCTTTATCTAGCTGCCTGAATTTTGGATCCATTGATTTTTGGCCCAATTTACCATTATCTGGATTCCATTTTAATCTGCCCGAAAAAAATCTGGGGGACTTATAAGTATATTAAAACTTGTACATGAACTCAAGATGAGTTCCATAAAAAAAGCGAGGTATTTTAAATGCCTCGCTTTTATATGTACTAATATGAT
Source organism: uncultured Arenibacter sp. (assembly GCA_965652575.1). Classification (GTDB taxonomy): domain Bacteria; phylum Bacteroidota; class Bacteroidia; order Flavobacteriales; family Flavobacteriaceae; genus Arenibacter. Next base: position 2,910 of record CBFGWQ010000172.1, read on the forward strand.
TTTTGGTATGTTAGGTGCTTTTTTGCTAATCTTCGATAATCACCCATTCGCCTTTGTCCAAAAGCGGTTCTGCCTGTTTGTATTTGACCGTCTTGCTTTCTCCGGACATTACATTCTTGATAGTGACCCTTTCGTTTCTCCCAATTTTGGCCTTTTCCCGTACAATGGTTTCGGTCACCTGTGGCCGTCCGCCCTGATTTTGGCCAACGGCCCTGCTCTGGGCGGACATTTCATCACTGTTGGGAATTTCTTCCTTGGAGGTCTTTAAGTTTTCCTTTGGCCTACGAATATTTCTAGCTTCCTGGATCTCCGGACTCTGCGTTGGAAGCTCTCCTTTGAACAGGAAAGAGACGATTTCTTTGTTCACCTTTTCTATCATTCCCTTGAAAAGTTCAAAGGCTTCGAATTTGTAGATCAACAAGGGATCTTTTTGTTCGTGTACGGCCAATTGAACGGATTGCTTCAATTCGTCCATTTTTCGCAGATGTGTTTTCCAGGAATCGTCAATGATGGCCAGGGAAATGTTCTTTTCGAAATCCGTTACCAATTGGTTGCCATTGCTTTCATAGGCCTCCTGAAGATTGGTAACCACGTTCAGGGTTTTTATACCGTCCGTAAATGGTACCACGATGCGTTCAAACTTATTGGCATTGTCCTCATATACCTTTTTTATAACCGGGAAGGCCGTGGCCGCATTGCGCTCCATTTTGTCCTTGTAGTGGGTATATGCCGTCTTATATATAACATTGGCCATTTCCTGTACCCCCATTTTGGCAAAGTCGTTTTCGCTAACGGGAGAGGTAATGGAGAAATATTTTATAAGTTCAAACTCAAAGTTCTTATAGTCGTTCGCCGCCTTATTGGTGTCCACAATTACCTCACAGGTATCGTATATCATATTGGCGATATCAACCTTAAGTCGCTCCCCCTGCAGGGCATGGCGCCTTCTTTTGTAGACTACTTCCCTTTGGGCGTTCATAACATCGTCATATTCCAACAATCGTTTACGGACTCCAAAATTGTTTTCTTCCACTTTCTTCTGCGCCCGCTCAATAGATTTTGTCATCATGGAATGTTGGATAACCTCCCCTTCTTCGAGGCCCATTTTATCCATCATTTTGGCTACCCTGTCCGAACCGAACAATCGCATAAGGTTGTCCTCCAGGGAAACATAGAATTGGGAGCTTCCCGGATCTCCCTGTCGTCCGGAACGACCTCGAAGCTGCCTGTCCACCCTTCTGGAATCATGGCGTTCGGTACCAATAATGGCCAAGCCGCCTGCTTTTTTGACTTCCGCACTTAATTTAATATCCGTACCACGGCCTGCCATGTTGGTGGCTATGGTCACTACACCTGCATTTCCGGCTTCGGCTACAATATCGGCTTCCTTTTTGTGCAATTTGGCATTAAGTACGTTGTGGGGTACCTTCCTGATCGTTAACATACGGGAAAGCAGTTCGGAGATCTCCACGGAGGTAGTCCCTATAAGAGCAGGTCTTCCTGACTGCGAAATTTTGGTGACCTCCTCTATAATGGCATTGTATTTTTCGCGCTTGGTCTTGTAGATCAAATCTTGCCTATCGTCCCGTGCAATGGGCCTGTTGGTTGGGATTTCCATCACATCCAACTTGTAGATCTCCCAAAATTCCCCTGCTTCGGTAACGGCCGTACCGGTCATCCCTGCCAGTTTGCTGTACATTCTAAAGTAGTTCTGTAAGGTTATTGTGGCAAAGGTTTGGGTCATTGCCTCGATCTTTACATTTTCCTTGGCCTCAATGGCTTGGTGAAGGCCGTCGGAATAACGGCGACCATCCATAATACGGCCTGTTTGTTCGTCTACGATCATGACCTTGTTCTCCATTACCACATACTCTACGTCCTTTTCAAAAAGGGTATATGCCTTTAAAAGCTGGTTCATGGTATGGATACGCTCACTTTTTACGGCGAAGTCCTTGAACAATTCTTCCTTTAGTTCGGCTTCTTTGTTGATTTCAAGATCCTGGTTCTCGATTTTTGCAATTTCGTTCCCAATATCCGGCATAACAAAAAAGTCCTTGTCACCATCCCCGGATAAATATTCCACTCCCTTTTCGGTAAGTTCTATCTGATTGTTTTTTTCATCGATAACAAACCAAAGTTCTTCATCTACCTTCGGCATTTCGCGATTGTTATCCTGCATATAAAAGTTCTCGGTTTTTTGAAGCAACTGTTTTATCCCTTCTTCGCTTAAGAACTTGATCAGGGCCTTGGTCTTTGGAAGGCCCCTATGTACACGTAACAAAAGGAAACCACCTTCTTTGGTATCCCCCTCGGCAATCAACTTCTTGGCTTCGGCCAAAACGCCTGTTAAATAGGCGCGCTGTTTGTTGACAATGTCACCTACTTTGGGTTTCAGTTCATTAAATTCATGTCGGTCGCCCTCCGGAACCGGACCTGAAATGATCAAAGGGGTACGGGCATCATCCACGAGAACGGAATCCACCTCATCCACAATAGCATAATTATGTGGTCTTTGTACCAGGTCACTCGGGGTATGGGCCATATTGTCCCTAAGATAATCAAAGCCGAACTCATTGTTGGTGCCATAGGTAATATCCGCGTTATAGGCTGTCCTACGTCCGTCGGAATTGGGCTGGTGCTTGTCTATGCAATCTACCGAAAGTCCGTGGAATTCAAATATTGGTGCCATCCATGCACTGTCCCTTTTGGCCAAATAATCGTTCACCGTAACCAAATGGGCCCCGTTTCCTGTAAGTGCGTTTAGATAGAGGGGCAGGGTTGCCACAAGGGTCTTTCCTTCCCCGGTCTGCATTTCCGCAATCTTTCCTTGGTGTAGGGCAATTCCGCCGATCAACTGAACATCATAATGTACCATATCCCAAGTAACCTGCTTGCCGGCGGCATCCCAGGAGTTTTTCCAGATGGCACTGTCACCATTTAGGGAGACATAATCTTTGGAACCGGAAAGCAGTCTGTCATATTCGGACGCTTTTACGGTAATGGTTTCATTATTGGCGAAGCGTTTTGCGGTTTCCTTTACAACGGCAAAGGCTTCGGGCAATAAATCTGTCAGGGCCTTTTCGGAAATGGTGTATATCTCCCCCTTCAGTTTGTCTATTTCCGCATAAATATCTTCGTTCTTGTCTATGTCCGTAGACTCCTTGACCTCTTTTAGCAACTTATCCAATTGCCCATTGATCTCTTTGCAGTCTTCTTTTATCTTATTTTTGAAAAAATCCGTCTTTTCGCGAAGTTCATCGTGACTTAATTTTTCCAAGGCCGCTTCGAACGATTTTATTTGATTGACCAAAGGTTGTAGGTCCTTGACGTCTTTCTTTGATTTGTCCCCTACAAATACCTTTAATACCGAATTTAAAAAACTCATAATGATTTATATTATTAATGAAAGACTGGGTAAAAGCCTTTTCTTATGTATGTACACAAAAAAAATAGTAGGCAGGTGCCATGCCATCTTTGGGATATCGGATTTCCAATCCCAAAATTAAGTAAAAAAAAAGCCTCATATGAGACTTTTTTGTTGTAATTCCGTTAATATTTTAATACTCGTCCTCGTTCCAAAGATAGTCTTCTTCCGTAGGATAGTCTGGCCAAATCTCTTCGATCGATTCATAAATCTCCCCTCCTTCTTCCTCCATGGACTGTAGGTTTTCTACAACCTCCAAAGGTGCACCGGTTCTAATCGAGTAATCTATCAATTCGTCTTTTGTTGCGGGCCAGGGCGCATCGCTCAAGTAGGATGCCAATTCTAATGTCCAATACATCGTAATTATTTATTTTTTATATTTTGCAAAAGTAATTTTTAAACTGAAACTGCCAAGTTTTTTTATATAAAATTCACCTAATTTTATCGCTTTAATAATTTGATAACGAAGAATTAACGAATTTATTAATCCCCTTTCTCAGGAATCCACTTAACTTCTTCTACTTGTGCATCATAGGACAATTTTCGTGCCAATACAAAGAGAAAATCGGAAAGTCTGTTCATATAGGATAACAAAATGGGGTCTAGAGGTTCAAAATCGTTCAATTGGGAGACCATACGCTCCGCCCTACGGCAAATAGTCCTTGCAATATGACAATATGACACTGTTGTATGCCCTCCCGGTAAAATAAAATGGGTCATAGGGGGCAGGTGCTGCTCCATCAGGTCTATTTCCTTCTCCAAAAAGTGTACATCCGCAGTGGCGATCTTAGGAATATTTAATCGGTCTTTTCCGCTTTTTAGTTTTTCTTTCTTGGGGTCAATGGCCAATAGGGCACCTAAGGTAAAAAGTTGCTCCTGAATTTTTGTCAATATCTTCATGTAGGGTATTCCCAACGGCTGGTCCCTGACCAGTCCGATCCAGGAATTGAGCTCGTCCAAGGTACCATAACTTTCAATTCTGATATGGTGCTTGGGCACCCGGGTGCCGCCAAACAGGCCTGTTGTGGCGGCATCGCCTGTTTTGGTGTATATTTTCATACCGGTCAATGTGTTAAAATAAATTTTCAACAAAAGTACACCAAAGATTAAAACAGATAAAACGATTGCATATTAAAGACTATGTAACTGTTTAATGTGTTTTTTACCTCGGAGAGAATGTCCCAAAAAAAACGGATTGGCTATCACTTCATAAATCGGCCTTGCTTCCCACAATCCGCTGTAACCTCTATTGTTTTTAAACCCGACAATAAATGCCAAAGCCGTACCCAAAACGGCAACATAAGAAAATGCCAGCCAAAATAGTACAATACCGTTGGAACTACTGCTATCATCAAAAGTAAAAGCGTATCCCGAATTGTCCGTTTAAAAAAAATCAAAAGGGGAATATCGTTTTTCTGTATGTATAGATTAAAGTTTGTTTGGTCTGGTCATTCAACAATTGCTTCTACTTCTCTCAGAAAGCTATCGGTATCCATTTGCTGTGTCATTCTGCCACGGATAATGTACAAATGCTCTTCAAATGTTCCTCCGTTTTTCTCAATGATGGTTTTGAAATCATCAATATATTTTTGTTCAAACCTACTGTTCATTGAATTGAACAAAATCACTTTTTTATCTGTAAAATCATTTTGATCGGCAAATTCAAAAACCTGTGGTGCGGGGCTGTACAGCCATATAGGCGAACCAACATAAATGGTGTCGTATGTTGATAAATCGATTTTTGATGGGCTGATTTCAGCCGCTGTATTTCTCGCATCGGTTAATGCTTCAATCCAACCGCTGAAACCGATTTTATTTCTTTCGGACTGAATGGGAATGACGTGTGCCTGTTTGAGTTCCGCTATCTTTCTTGCCATCAGCTCCGTATTGCCCGAGCGTGAAAAAAAGACGACCAATGTATTGCT